>CAIPBN010000324.1 GCA_903863315.1 uncultured Verrucomicrobiota bacterium
CGTCGGCGATGGGAACCCCCGGCTTGTGGCCATCCAGGACAACGTGACCGCTCTCGTCCCGGTCATAGACGGACTTCCCATGTTCGTCGCGCCGCCGCCGTTGGAGAATCTGCTCCACGTTGGTCGCCGGCGAATAGTCGTCGAAAAGCTGGTGGTATTGGTAATCCCCGGCCTTGCTGTAGAAAAAGAGGGTTTGGTGTGACGGCAGCGGAGTGCATTGCGAATTCGACCAGCGCCGGTAGTGCCAGATGATTTCCGACCGGAACATGGCCTCGCCGAAAACCTCATCCAGCAGACAGCGGATGTGATGCGACGCGTTCGTGTCACAGTGGAAAAATAGCGAGCCGGTCGCTTTCAGGACGCGCCGAAATTCCTTCAAACGAACGCTCAGAAACGCGATGTATTCGGCGCGCGACTTCCATTCATCGCTAAACTCAAACTTCGTGGTGCGGTCGCGCGTGACGAGCGAGTGCGTCTTCTGCGTGAAGAACGGCGGGTCAATATAAACCAGGTCCACCGACTCGGCGGCCAGACCGCGCACCACTTCCAGGCAATCACCATGACGGACTTCACTGGCCATGTTGGGCCGTCCTTTCTGCGGCCAGGTCGCGCAGGATGCCGAGCAAGTCCACGCCCGTGCGCTGCTTCACGTAAGCCCACGCCGCGTCGGCGTAGTGATACTCACCTTCCACGCTCTTGTAGAGGCTCTCCAAGGTTTTCTGGATGCGAATGGCCTGCTCGCGATTCGGGTAATAGAACATAACGCGCACCGGCTTGTAACCGGCATCGCGCACGGCCTGCATCCGCGTATGCTCCTTGGTGATGTGGTCGGCATCCGTCGTCGCATCGCGCCACTTGATTTCCAAAGCATCGCTGCCCACCAGACAATCCACGCCGAAAAGTTTTGGCTTTTTGCCGTGCGTGTTTGGAACGCGAACCGAGCCGGAATCAGGGAACTTCACTTTGAAGCAGAGCTTCGCCGCCTCTTCGAGAAACGAGCCGGCATATTTGTAAAGAAACCGCCCCTTGTTCTGGTAAACATCAATCAGCTTCCCTTCGTCCCTGCTGATGCCAAGCACCTCGTAAATGAGGACGTGCGACCGGTCATCCTGTTCCATGTCAGCCACGCGCGCTTTAATGTTACGCTTCAACTCAGCAGCATAACGGTCGGCCAGTGCTCGGATTTCGTCTTTCACGAATTTGATGATACCAAAATAAACCTCGTCATGTGCCGCGAGAGTAGCAAAGCAAACGCGGTTGCAAAGGCAGGAATACTCCTACGCCTCCACGTTGAAAGGCAAAAGCGGGATCATCAAGCTGCGCGCGCAGGAACTGTGGGCCGCGTCCGTTTCCACGCCAAGCACCGCGCAGTTCTTGGCCTCATCGCGAACGAGAAGAACAAGCAATCGAGGACTTGTTGAATGATTTAAGGTGAGAGGTTTGACTCTGCTTCTGCATGACCATACCAAACCTGTTCGCCGCGCTGCTGTTCATCGCTCCGCTCGCTTTCGCCGCAGAACAACCCCAGTTCCTCGAAGCCGAGGACCACAAGCCCAAGGCCGCCGCCGCTTATGCCGACGCGCGCGCCTCCGGGAAGAAGTCCGTCATCGCGCTGCTGCCGGCGGGCGGGCGGGTGTTTGAGTTTGGAAAGGATCTGCCGGCGGGGGATTACCTGGCGACGGCGTGGATCGAGGCCGTGCCCGCGAGCCTGCTGCACACGCTGGCGGTCACGTTCAAGGCGGATGGCGCGGCGCGAGTGATTGACCAGGCGCAGCTCGATGCACGGCCCGGCTTCCGCCCGTTTCAACTGCGCTTCTTCCACCCCGGCGGCAAGGCATCCATCACGCTGGATGCGGCGGGCAAGAGCGGCTTCGACCAGATGCGCGCCAGCCCCGGCGACGCGGAGAAGGGCGTGGCCGCCGCGCTGGACATTGACGAGTCCACCAGCGGCAAGCAGAAGAAGGCCGACGCCAACCGCGACGAACTCTCCGAGTTGCTCGAAGGCGCAAAGAGCGCCGACACGCTCAGGCCCACCGACCTGCGCGTCGCGTGCGACCGCGTCGAACTGACGCTCCTCCGTGCCGCCGCCGTCGCCGTTGCAGCGGTCACGGTGGACAAGATTCAC
>CAIPBN010000325.1 GCA_903863315.1 uncultured Verrucomicrobiota bacterium
GGTGCTGGCGCAGGTCGTCTTCGGGCTGGCCACGGGCCTGCTCTACTACGCCTCGCTCTTCTACTCGATGGACGTGGGCGAGACGAAGGGCGAGCACGGCGGCATCCACGAAGCCGCGATTGGATTGGGCATCTGCCTTGGACCGGCGGTGGGTGCCGGCGCGCTCTATCTGGCCCCGAGCCAGCCCCAGGCCGGAGCCTTCGCCGTGACGGCCCTGCTGCTGACCGGTCTGGCCGGCTTGGTGGGCCTGCGGCTGCGGCGCTAACCGTCTCCCGTGGCGGTGGTCGGTGCCCGCCGGACAATCCGCGTTGTCGCCGGGTTGGCTCCTGTTCATGCTCCGGGGAAACTTGAAGCCGCCCGCTCATCTCCGCTGCTGGCTGTTGCTGGCACTCCTTTGCTGGAACGCGCTCCCTGGGCTTGCCTGGGCCAGTGCCGTGCTGCCTTCGCGGCCGGCCGTCTCTGATTTCACCTGCGCTCTGCAGTTGTCGGAATGCGCACTGCCTAACGATTCCCAAGCCTACCTATACACGGGCGAACAGATAGACCCCGACCTGGGGATGTATTACCTGCGGGCGCGCTACTATCAGCCGGGGCTCGGAAGGTTCTGGAGCATGGACAGTTACGAGGGGAGCCAAGGCACATCGCTTTCGCTGCACAAATACCTCTATTGTCACGGAAACCCCGTCAACGGAACAGACCCCAGCGGGCACGAGTTCAGCTTGGGAGGGTTCTCCGCCGCATCAAGCATAGGTAGCAGCCTTGGGTCTATCCACAATGGCATTGTCAGCTCAGTCGGGGGTGCCATGCAAGCCTCGATCAGGGGCACGGTGGCAGGAAAGGGGATGAATGAAATTCTGACCGATTTCCTCCTAGAGGAAACTGGAATTGGGCTGGGCGTAGATGCTTATCAAGCGTTAAACGGATATTTCGGTTGGGGTGCTAATGGACAGGAAGCATTGGTTATCGCGGAGTTCAATCTGGCATTTGGAGTTTACGTGGCACCGTGGCTGATGACCCCAGATGACGAGGAAGCCTTTGATGTAGTGAATGAAATCTACGCTCCCCAATGCCTTACTGCAGGCACTCCGGTGGACACTGCGAACGGCCTGAAGGCCATAGAAACAATTCGTATTGGCGACTCTGTGTGGGCTTGGAATGAGCAAACGAGTCAACGCGAGCTGAAGCGGGTCGCGCACACCTTCGTCGTTCAGCGCAACGAACTCGTCGAAATCCTCGTGGATGGTGTGCGGGTAGTTGCCACACCTGATCATCCATTCTTCACTAAGGAAAGGCGCTGGAAGCCGGCCGAACAGCTTAAAGCCGGTGATGCGCTTTTCGATGAATTGCAGCACGAAGGTCGAAGTATTCGCTCTGTGTCGCGACGCCAGCAGGCATGCACCGTCTACAACATGGAGGTCGAGGGCCTCCACAACTTTTTTGTCACTAGCGCAGGGCTCCTGACTCACAACGTAAGCGCAGGCTACAACCACTTTTTCCAAAACTCCTTCGTTAAGGCGACGGGGATGAATGGGCTCCGTTATGGGAAGGAGTCACTCGGCAAAGCCAGAAAAATGGGGAAAGCCGCCCACAAAGCCTTTCACGCTCAATTCAATACTTACCTCGACTCGATCAGTATGCGCCCAGGGCCTGGTCGCTCATCGCAGCAAATCCGAATTGATATGGGCATCAGCCGTGGCCCTGCGGGCATTGATCAGTTAGCTCAAAAGTTCCGCCCATTTTTTCAGAATCACCCGAAAAGCTCCAAATGGCTGCCGTTGTTTGAAAAAGAAGTGCAGGCCATCAAATCCGGCGCAAGAACTGTTAACTAGCAATTTCATGGACTATTACTATCTCGTTGAGAAAGACAAAGTGCGCTCCAGTTGGGCGGTATGCACAGTCGTCAAGCCACTGGCCAAACGCGCTCGGCAGCCGGAGCTTCCTCCAGTGATGCATCGTTTTTTTGGGCCAGACCCGGAGGGAGTGGTGGTGATGAAGCCACAATATGAAGGTATCATTTGCAAAACTTGCGGTCGCTACGATGATGATACTATGTTCGCTATCGGCTTTTCTGACCCGATAACAATTCGCTTCAAAGGAGATTTCGGCCACACCGAAGATCGAGTCTTTGCCATAAGCCAAAAATTTCTGAACACACTGCGGCAGGCTAAGGTGCTCGGATTTGAAACGAAGCCACTCGGTTCAAGTGGTTGGCATGCAATGCGAGTAACGGAGCGTATAGATTGTGATGAGAGTGTGATGGAATTGGTCGGTCCGTTTTGCGAAGGCTGTAATCGTCCAGAACGAGTTCCGGGTGCGTTTACCACAATAGGTCAGTTAACCTTGCCAGCGCATGCAAATACCCTGTTTACAACCAAGAGAGGGTGGGCAAAGCCAGTTCGAGACAGGACAACGTTTTTGACACAGCAGGTCGTTGAGGCGTTAAAAAACGCCGGCATTCAAGGAGGATGGTGTAATCGGCTTTGGACAAGCGATGAAGCGCGATTGATTGAAGAGAAGAGAAGAGCCGGGAAGAAATGGAATCCGCCAGGCTCAATTGTTACCCTCTGATGCGTGGCTCCGATACCCAAGGCACATTGCCCCGTCGAGCCAGCGTAGCTGTTCCGACCTTTTGCCATCTGTCGTCTGATGGTAAGCGTCACGCGGAGCACCGCTTGACAGGATGACGCAAGCATCAGAGACGTCGTAGCAGAACTGCTACGATTTTTATGCTGCGATCTGTTGAGTTTTGCATGGTGAACATGCTTGCCAGGAGAGGAGTGGATGGGGGCGAGCCTTATCCTGTAGGAAGGAAAATATCAAGTTTCGGAAAGACGTAGTGCCGCAGTTTCGCATTAACATCTCGAATCGCTTCGTCACATATAGTATTGAACGGTAAATCAAAAGAAGAAGGCTTCCAAATGTTCACCGCAACATGGCTGGGCGTCTCTTCCTGTATTCCTCCAAGCGACACCACCACCTCGTTTAACCTGGTGTTACAATCAACTATTTGCCAACGGAAATTGCGGCACCCAAGAAAAGCTGCCATATTGTATGTGCCGATGTTTGTAGGAGATGGATGGTAATCATCAGGCGGTTCCAAAACAGATCTATCTGAATACCTCGATACAGTGACCGCCATCGAGAATTCCCCTTGGCGAACGCGCGAAAAACTGAAACTCACAAAATAGAAAAGACCGCGCAATTTGGAATAGTCGGCACATCGAAAGTTGCAACCCTTCGGCCATTTTGGAACCTCAATCAAGTCCACAGGCTTGAGGAATGGAAACCCTTTGGCCCAATCCTTCTGCACCATTTTCAGAAACAACTTTTGCTCATTAGCCATAATAACTACCTATAATCCAGCGCACGTCATTAAATGTTGGAACAACTCCTCAACTCCATACAAGAAGCGCACCCCATTCGGACTCCCAGCTGCACGCAGAACTACCTCCTCTGCTCTGGATGCATTGTCAGGTCTCTTGAGCGCCCACACGACAACCTCCCTGCCTGTGCCTTGAGATGACCACTGAGAGAATTGTTGCAGTTGCGCTCCAAGTCGCGTGAGGGCTTCGCCAGCTGGTGGAAGTCGATACTTGGCTTCAAGCACCATTCTCAAATTTGAAAATCGCAGGTGAAAATCGGGAATGCGAGTGCACCCAGCCAGCCTCGATTCAAGTATTTCAACACCCGGAACCAATTCGATGACTTTGTGTGCGTATCCGTTCACTTTGTCTCCGAATTGGTTGAAGAACCTGCCAATCGCAGGGCCACCGTTGCTGAACGCCTCCTTTGCCATGCTTGGAACACGGCTAATGTATTTGGATGCCTGTTGGCCGATCCCAGCAACTGCTATGCTGATGGAGGCCATGTTCATGGACAGATTCATCTGTCCACTGGGGTCAGTTCCATTCAACGGATTGGCATGGCAATAAAGATACTTGTGCAACGAAGCGGGCTCCTCGGTTTCTCCCTCGTAGCTGTCCATCGTCCAAAACCGCCCAATCGCCGGCTGGTAGTAGCGCGCCCGGAGGTAATACATCCCCAGGTCGGGGTCTATCTGTTCGCCCGTGTATAGATAGAGGTTGGGTGTTTCGCCCCCGTAGTAGGCGAGGTTCCCATAAGGGTCGAAGGTGTAGTGGTCCGTCAACGACCCGCTTCCATCCGTCAGCATCCGCACGCTGCCCTGGCCGTCGTAGCCATAGAAACTGGTCACCCAGTTGCTGCCGACCTGCTGAAACTGGCTGAGCAAATCCAGCCCATACGCATAGACCCGAACCGGCGTGTCGCCGCTGGTTCCCGCCAGTTCTTCGATTACCTGTGCGTAGCCCGTCAGATTTCGATCATCCACCAGATAGCGCGTCGTCGTTCCGTTCACGGTCTTGCGCACCCGGTTCCCGTCCCCGTCGTAGAGGATGGAGATGGTCGCGCTGCCCAGCACCGCGTTGGTCAGCCGGTGCTCCCAGTCATAAAAATACTGCGGGCCGCTGCTGAGGTTGCTCAACGTGTTCCCCGCGCTGTCATAGGCATGCGCCGTGAGCCAGTCGTTCGAGCTGTAAGCATGGTTCCAGCTCAGGTTCGTGCTCCCATCCGTGTAAGTGGCGTTGGTCCGGTTGCCCACCTGGTCGAACCGGTAGCCATACACATTGGTCAGCGCCACCAGCCCGTTGGTGTCCTCGATGGAGAGAATGCTGTGGGCATTGGTCAGTCTCCATTGCGGGTCATACTGCCAGTCCGTGTAGAACGTGTTGGTCTGCTGGGCCGCGACAAAGAAATCTTCTTTCGCCGCCATCCGGAATCCGTTGGCCGCCAGCGTGTAACCGATGTTGAAGAGCAGGTTGGTGCTTTTCGCAGCCACCAGGTTGGTCAGCCGATTGAGGCTGTCATACCTATAGGCATGCGCCACTCCATTCGTCTGGGTCACCGTCTCAAGGCTTCCGACCGCTGTGTAGCTGTATGCGGTTACCCCCAGATTCGTATGCGACACGCTGATCAACCGGTTCAGCGCATCGAACGAGTTCGTGAGCCTTTGGTGGGGGCTGGCCAGCAGCGTCAGGTTGCCATTCGCGTCATAGCTGTAATCCAACGTGCCATTGGGCGTCTGCTTCTGGCTCAACCGGTAGCGTTCGTCGTAGCTGTAGATGGTAGTCCCGCTGGCATCCACCATGTTGGAGCGGAGTGACGTGCCCGGGATGTAAGCAAAAGTGACCGCCCACGAGGACGCCGGCACCGGCCCTTTCGCCCACAACCGGTTCATGTTGTCATAGTAGAACTCGATGGCCTGCCCGTTGAAGTTGGTGAGGAACCGGCGGTTCCCGGCCGCGTCATAGCCGGCGGTTTCCACCTGCCCTTCGGGCAGGATGCGCTTGGTGCGCCGTCCCAAATCATCGTATTCGTAAGCCGTGGTGCGGCCGAGCGCGTCCGTCTGGGTAATCTGGTTGCCCACCTCGTCATAACCATAAAAGGTTCTGGTTTCAGCGCTGGTGCCCAAGGCATTGGTGACTGAGGTGAGCCGGCCCAAGGCGTCGTAGCCGAATCCAGTGACGTTCCCGGCCTGATTGGTTTCAGCCACCCGTCTGCCAATGGCATCGTAGGCCGTGATGTTGGTCGTGTTGTCCGGGAAGATGCGCTGCACCGGCCGGTTCAGCGCGTCGAAGACGGTCAGATTTGTGCGCCCGAGCGCGTCCACGGTGGCATGCTGGTTGCCGGCCGCGTCGTAAAGGAACTGGGTGACCTGAGCGAGGGCGTTGGTCACCGCCACGCGCCGCCCCCCTGCATCGTAGGCGTAAGCGGTGTAGTTGCTCCGGGCGTCGAAATTGCCTAGCACCCGGCCACCCGCGTCATACACCGTGATGGTGCTGGTGCTGTCGGGGGCTACAGTGTTCGTGAGGCGGCCCAGCGAATCATAGTAGTAGCTCGTGGTCCGCGAAGCCCGGTCCTGATAACTCAGCCGCTTGCCTTCCGGATCGTAGGTCGTGAGATCCGATGTGCCATCCGGATACGTGGTGCTGACCAGCCGCCCCATGGCATCGTAGGCCATCCGGTTGGTGCGGGACAGCTTGTCCACCGTCATCACCGTGCGCCCCATCAGGTCAAACCCCGTGAGTGTCACCCCGCCCAAGGCGTCTTGCATGGCATACTGACGATTCATCGCATCGTAGAAGTAATGCGTCGTCACCGCTTGGGGCGACTGCCCCGGGGCTCGGGTGCGATACACGGTTTCCGTCAACCGGTTGCCGTTGGCATCGTAGGTGTAAGACGTAGTGTGCCCCAGGGCATTGGTGACCCAAATGAGATTGCCCACCGTGTCATAGGCATAGGAGGTGGTGTTGGTCAGCGCATCCACATCCGTCAGCTTGAGCCCCCGCTCGTCATAGGTGCTGCTGGTGGTGTTCCCCAGCGCATCCGTCATCCCGGTCAGATTGCCTGCACCATCGTAGCTGTAGGTGGTCGAGTTTCCACCGGGAGCCGTCGTGCTGCTGGGCAGGTTGAACCCGTTGAAGGTCGTGGAGGTCGTGCTGCCGTTAGCATCGGTGGTGCTGGTCGGACGATCCTGCTCGTCGTAAGCAATCTCGCTGGTGGCGCCGCTGGCGTCGGTCTGCGTGGCCACGCGGCCTTGGGCATCATGGGTGTAATTGGCCACGGTGATGGAACCAACCACCACGTTCGTGACCCGGCCTGAGAGGTTGTAATACTCGGTGGTCGTCTTGCCGGTCCGGTCAACCATCGTGACGATCCGATTGGTAACATCGTAGGTGTAGGAGTTGGTCTTCCCGGCAGCGTCGATTTGCTGGGCAATGCGCCCATCGTCGTTGTAGGCGATCTGGAGCAGGACGTTGGTGGTCAAGGCACCCCGCACCCGGGTGATGTGGTGGGGGAACCGGGTGTCGCTGTATTCGTAGTGGGTCGCGGTGTAAAGCCCGTTGGAGCGGTTGACCAGACGGTCCACCCTTACCAGATTATCGTTGGTGTCGTAGGCGTATTTTACCGCCGCTGGTCCTGACGGCGTCCAAGTCCCGGGATTGGTTGAGCCGGAGGGAGGTGCTACGTAGGTCAGGCCATTGGGGTCATACACCCGGGCAAAGCGACCTTGAACATCGCGCAGGAAGAGCAGGCACTTGCCACTGGAATGCTCCACCCGGTTGGAGAGATAATCGACCCGGTTCTGGTTGCGATCCCGGACATAGTCCACCCCGCCTTCAGGCATGAAGTGGAAGTAGCGGCCGTCCGGCATGGCGAATTCAAACTCGGAGTCAGGCATCGGCCCACGGCTCTGATAGGTTCCAGAAGAAAGGGACACCAGCCCGCCGGCCATAGCCGGATCATTCACAGCAAAAGTCGCCCCGGCATCCAGGCCAACCAGGCTCCCAGCGAAACCTGGAGGGGAGAGAAAGCCCCCAGTGAGCTGTTCTTCAACCAACTCGGGATGAGCCTGGTTGAGCGTGATCGGCGAAGCCGGGAAATGAGCTCCCTTCTCGAAAACCGGGCTGAACTCAAAGTCGTAGTTCTGGTTCCCGGGCATCTGCACGGTCACCGTGTGCGGCTCAGTGGCCTGTAGTTCCCAATGATTGTTGTTGCGGGGAGAAAGCAGCCAGCCGTTGGCCAGGCCTTGCGGGGGCAGTTGCACCCGCATGAGGTGGACATCCAGCGTCCAGTTCCAGCCGAAGTCGCCGACAGCATTCAGGCGGTTGTCATGAACACGGTTGATGGCCAGTGGGATGCCGGGACTGGGGATTTGCAGGTCCGGCACCACGGTTTCAAAGTGGCCAAAGCCCGGATCCCATTTGAACGTCACATGCGTGACGGCCGAGGTGGCACGCTGGTTCGAGCTGTTGATGGCGACCGTGGTGACATCGTATTCGCCGGCGGGCGCGTTCTTCCACGGAAAGACGAACGGCAGGTTCGTCGTGCTGCCCAGCAAGTTGGTGCCAGCGTAGAATTCCACCCGCATAATGTCGTCGGCAGGGTCGGCCGCTGCCGCCCGCAGCAGAATGCTCTTGGGCAACGTAAACACACTGCCATCCGGTGGCCCGAGCAGCGCGCTGCTCGTCTGTCCAAGCTGGACGCCCGGCCGAGCCCTGGTGGTAATCGTGTTCGTCGTGGAGAGCTCGCCATCCGAGACCACCAGCCGTAACACGTATTCCCCGGCCACCGAGAATGACACGGCGGTTGCCGCCTCGCTGGCCGAGCTAAAGCTGGCCGTGCCCGGACCGCTGACCTTGCTCCAGGCGTGGCTCAACGACGAGCCATACGGCTCTCCATCATCCGAGACGGTGGGATTTAGGGACAACGGATTTGGCAGATGAAACGTTGCAGGGGCGGACAACACCACCTGAGGTGCCTGGTTGGTCGGGCGCACCGTCACGTTGTAAGACCAGGAATTGGTCAGTTCGGTGTCAGAAGCCACCAGCTTGAGCGCGTAGTCACCGGGGGTCGCAAACTGCACCTCCGTGACATTTGAGGAAACCTGACTGAACACCACTCGTCCACCCGCCGGACCGTTCGTCACGGACCAGCTCAACTGCGGAGCGGCTCCCACTGGCTGGCCGTCGTCGGCAATGGTATTGGTGATGAACAGCGAGTGTGGCAGGTTGATGTTGGCCAGGCCAGACAGGGTGCCGGTGGGGGCAAAGTTCTCCGGACTGACCACGACCAGCACCTTGCCGGTGCTCGACAACTGCGTGTCACTCACCACCAAACCCAGCACGTATCTGCCCGTGTTGGTGAAACTGGCCGTCGTGGTGAGCTGGTTGTCGGGGGAGAAGCTCGCACCACCCGGACCACTGATGGTCGTCCACTGGTAGGAGAGTGAACTGTTGGTTGGCTGACCGTCATCCGAGGCCGAGGCGGTAATCTCCAAGGCATTGGGGAGGCGGAGGTAGAACGGGCCGCCACCGCTCACCAGCGGGGCGAGATTGGTCCCGCTGGCAAACACCACAATTTGCGCCACCTGGCTCGTCAGACTTTGCCCGCCATACACGGCTTCCAGCCAGTATAGGCCGTCCATCGCGGAGGCCAGGTTCGTCAGGGTAAGCACGGCGTTGGTGGCGTTGGTGAGAACATCGCCATCGAAATACCACTGGTAGCTGCAGAGGTCCCGATGCTCGTAATCAATCCGCCCTAGAAGCGTGAGGTTGGAGCTGACGAAACCCACCTGGTTGGTCGGGTGGATGACAAAGCGGAATACGGAGGAACCGCCTGAACCACCCGATCCATTGGTGAGCTGGGTGAGCGAGGCGGCGTCGCTTTGAGCAGACCCGAAGGAATTGCTGACTACCACGTAGTAGGCGACGAAATCGGAGGTGTCCACCAGGGAAAGGCTCAAGGTTGAGCCCGTGGCACCCGGGATCGGACTGCCGCCACCAAACCATTGATAAGTAAACGGTGCCGTGCCACCAGCCGTGACCCCAAATGCCGCACTGCCGTCCACGTATGCGGCGGTATTGGTTGGCTGCTGCGTGATGGAGGGAGGATACGCGATGGTTAAGGTAGCCGTGCTGCTGTAAATCACTCCGTTGTCGTTGGCGAGGGAAACCTTGTAGCTGCCGGCATGGTTGGTCCCAACCGTTGAAATGGTGTAGCTGTCGTTGGTTGCCCCGGAAATGGCTGAACCGTTGAAATACCATTGGTAGCCCAGGGAGGCATTTGTCGCTGTCACACTAAACGTAGCATTGCCTCCCAAGGACGCGAGCACGGACGCTGGCTGCGTCACGATATACGGCAGGCCCGGACTATTGGTGAACTCCCCGGCGATGAGCTTGACGTTGTCCACAATCGCCCAGTTTGTAGACACCCAGTCAGATATCTGGAAACGAATTGTCGAGATGCTTGTTGTGCTGGTAAAGCTAAACCGGCAAAGCGAAGGCCGGTCAATGGTGAC
>CAIPBN010000326.1 GCA_903863315.1 uncultured Verrucomicrobiota bacterium
ACTTGCGCAAACAAGCCCCGGCGACGCAAGGCATCGGCATGTTGGTGGGTCGGCGCGGCGGATTCCGCGTTCAAAGTCGAGCCGTGCCCGACGAGCACCAGCGCAGCGTCGTGAAAGTTATTGTTGTCCACGGGCGATCAATACCCCGTAACCCGGCAAAGCCAAGTGGGAACACTCCCCATTTGCCGCCAGTTCGAGGCGCCGAGTGGAGCAACAGGTTTTAAGCTTGGAAAACCATCCCAGTCCGGCATCTTCCAGCCTCGCTTGAGGCCGCTAAACAAATCCGTAACCGACCGAGGGCAGCCCGCACCTGCGCTCAGTGCATTGACGCCCAACACCAACTGTGCGCCCCGCGACACTCATTCCCCGCTGGTCACGCCCCAATTGCACGCGCTGGCTTTGGGCCTGAGCACGGAGTGCGACTTTCTTAACGCGGTCGTCGAATCGGTCACCGAGCCCTTCTATGTCTGGTCGGTGGGCGGCCTGTTGTTGATGGCCAACCGAGGCTGGGAAACCGCCACCGGGGTGCGACGCGAGACCGCGCTGGGCAAATCCTGCAGCGCCATTTTCCCCACGGACATGGCCAGGCGCTTCCTCGAAGTGAACCGCTTGGTCATCGAGCAAGGCCGTCCAGTCCAGGAGGAAGAGTTCGTGGACAAAGCTGAGGGACGGATCGTCTACCTCACGCTCAAATTCCCCATCCGCGACAAATCCGGCCGCATCGTGGCCGTCGGCGGCGTCTCCCTCAGCAAGAAAGCTTGAGCACGGAGCAGTGCCGTGCGATCGCGGCGTCCGAGCGGGCCACTGCTGAGTTGCAGCACGCTCTCATTGCGCAGCAGTTCGGTTGACGTTCCTGCGCCCCCCGCCGCAGCACACTCTGAGCACTACTTCGCCTGGGCCGGCATCCAAACGAATCCCGTCCCCATGCTGGCCAGCCCGCAGTTCCGGCTGGTAGTCTCCGCCCGGCAAGAATGTCCATTGTCTCTCATAGCAACGCCTTTCGCTGGCTCGCCAATGGCGATGAAGCGTTTGCCGCCATGCTCTCGGCCATCGCCGCCGCCCGCCGTTCCGTGCGGCTGGAGACCTACATCTTCAGCGCGGGCGAGCCGGGCGACCGCTTCCTCGCCGCGCTGCTGGCCGCGCGGCAACGCGGTGTGCATGTCTATGTGCTCATGGATGCGTGGGGCTCCCAAGATTTGGGCAGCCAGTTCTGGGAACCCCTGAAGCAGGCCGGTGGTGAACTTCGGCGGTTCAACGAGCAAACCCATAAGGGCTTCATCTTCCGCGACCACCGCAAACTTCTCGTCTGCGATGAGGAGATCGCCATCATCGGCGGCTTCAACATCGCGCCGGAATATGTTGGCGACGGCGTGAAACGCGGCTGGTGCGACGTGGGCCTGCATCTCGCCGGCCCGCTGGCAGTGCCGCTCGCGGAATCCTTCGACAAGATGTTCACCCGGGCCGAGCTGCGCCACGGAGCCTTCATGCGCGTGATGAAGACCGGGGCTCATGCGCGCATCGCCGGCGTGGACGGGGATCTGCTGATGAGCGGACCCGGGCGCGGCTTCAGCCAGCTCAAGCGGGCCTTGAGTGCCGATTTGAAACATGCCCAGCAGGTGCAGATCATGGCGGCCTATTTCCTGCCCACCTGGAAGCTCCGCCGCGCGCTCATCGCCGTCGTCCGGCGCGGTGGCCGGGTGCAACTCATCCTGCCCGGCCAGTCCGACGTGCCGCTGGCCCAGTGGGCCACGCGCCGGCTTTACCGCACGCTGCTCTCGGGCGGCGTCGAGCTCTTCGAGTATCAACCCCAGATTCTCCACGCCAAGCTGGTCCTGGTGGACGACGTGGTTTATGTCGGCTCCGCGAACCTCGACACGCGCAGTCTGCACATCAATTACGAGCTGAGTCTGAGGCTCCGGAACCAGCGCGTGGCCGCAGGCGCGCGCCAGCTCTTCGCCGCCAATCTCGCCCACAGCCGGCGCATCGGCCGGAACGAGTGGCAGGCGTCACAAACCCTCTGGAGCCGCCTCAAGCAACGCTGGGCCTACTTCCTCCTCGCCCGCATGGACCTCTTCCTCGCGCGCCGGCAACTCGCTGGACTGCGTTAGCGATCAGCCACGCGGCGCGAGCTTCTTCTCCACCGGGGCCTTCTCCAGCACGACATACTTCGGGAGGCCGCCTTCCATCGGCACTTGCATGTGGCCCTCAATCAGCGGCCGCGCATACTCGACGAACTTCTCGTTCGGCAGGAAGCCGTCCTGCGCGATCCAGTCCGGCGGCAGGAAGTGCTCAACGTTCGCAATGTCATCCAGCGGCTGGATGTCCGTCGCCCAGCGGTAGGGCTGGCTTTGCAGGCGGACGATCTTGACCATGTAACCGCTCTTGCCGGCAACCGCCGTCCGCACCGCGGTCTCACCACAGGCCACAGCCTCATCCACGTCGGTCTTGCTCGCGAAGTGTGCGGCTGCGCGTTGCGCGTAGCCCAGCTTCACGGTGCGGGTCTTGAGGTTGAGTTTGCCCTGCACGATCTCCGCCAGCCGGTCGGCCGCACCACCAAGCACCGCGTGCCCAAAGGCGTCCACCCGCGTCTTGTCCACGCCAATCTCCTCGCCGGCGGCGTTCTTCAAGCCCTCGCCCACCACGACGATGCAATACTTCAATTCCGCCACCGTTGCCTGCACCCGCGCCAGGAACTTGTCCTGATCGAACGGCACCTCGGGCAGCAGGATGATATGCGGGGCGTCCGTGGGCTGGCGCTTGGCCAGCACGGTGCCAGCGGCAATCCAGCCCGCCGCACGGCCCATCACCTCGACGATGCAGCAGGAGCCGTCATCCGTGGCCATCGAGCTCACATCGCACGCGACTTCCATGACCGTCGTCGCGTTGTATTTGATGACCGAGCCGTAGCCGTTGCAGTGATCCGTGTGCGGCAGATCGTTGTCGATGGTCTTGGGAATGCCGATGCAGCGCATGTCCCAGCCGCGCTTCACGGCCTCCTGGTGGATCTTGTTGGTCGTGTCCTGCGAGTCATTGCCGCCGGCGTAGAAGAAGAACCGGATGTTGTGCGCCTGGAAGACCTCGAAGAGGCGGTCCATGTCCTTGGCGGCCTTCTCGGGCTTCTTCTTGAAATCAATCTTGTAGCGGCAGGTGCCCAGCGCGGCGGCGGGCGTGTGCTTGAGGCCTTCGATGCCTTTGGCCTTCTCCTCGTTGAGGTCGATCAACGTCTCGTTGAGGATGCCGAGGATGCCGTTGAGCCCGCCGTAAATCTCCTCAATGCACTCATGCCGGCCGGCTTCCTGGATGACACCAGCGACGCTGGCGTTGATGACGGCGGTGGGGCCACCGGACTGGGCGACGAGCAAATTACCTGTGAGTTCAGCCATAAAATATGCCAGCCGGACGTTGTTCTGCCCTGGGAATTCGGGGAGTCGGAAGCCGTCCGGCGCAAGCGGGCGCACAGTGCCAATCAGCCCCCCGAGTGTCAAAGCTGGATTTGGCAAAGACCACAAGCCTGTGCTAGCCGCAGTCAATCAGCGGCCACTAGCGAGGGCATGTGAATCACGCCGGCGGAAGAATCTCCACAATCTCCGCCAAGGGGCGCTGCTCAGGATTCCACAGGGTATTCCGACGGCCAAAGAGCCACTGTGACCGATCCAGCTTGAGCGACGCGTTGATGAAGTCGTCGGAGTGGATGCGGAGATACGCCTTCGGCCGGCTGGTGTGCGTGATGGTGTAGTCCGCGAGCAGCGTGCCGAGCGGGCGGCGCTCCTCCAGAATCTCCTTCCGCGCAGCGGCTGGGAAAAGGGCGAGGTTGATCTTGATGGCACCGAACTCGACGGGCTTATCGGTCTTGTCGAGGAGCAGCACGACCTCGCGGAAGTAAAAGTCGTCGCGTTGCTGGCGGCTGAGAACGGCCAGGTGGATGCGCTCGCCGTGGAACTTCTCCAGCGTCGGCGTCATGTCGTCCTGATGCACGAGCAACGATTTGTAAGGCTCCGGCACGGAGTTGCCATCGACTGCCTCGATAGGCGGCAAGGCACGACCGGCCTGCGCGTAAAAGTCGTCGAGC
>CAIPBN010000327.1 GCA_903863315.1 uncultured Verrucomicrobiota bacterium
CCCCTTGCCGTCGCGTTCGCTGTTGAGGATTTCCGTGACCGGCGTGCTGGTGACGAGCGGGAGGAAGTTCCCGCCCGGCAGCCCGCGGAGCACGGCGACGAGCACGCCTGCCGGCGTGCGGATGCCCTGCGCGCCCGAGACGCCGAAGATGTTGACCGGGTCGCCAAGTTCGTCGTGCGCGTTCAGACGGACGCGGCGCGAGAGCGGTGCGCTTTCAAAGCGCCGGATGATGACACTGTGCCCGCCGACTTGCTCCAGCCTCGGCGATTCGATGACGGCGACCGGCGCGTCACCGGGCGGATACAGCTCATACACGAACGAGGTCGCGCCGCCGAAGGTGCTGTGGCCCTTGAAGCGCGTGAGCGGCCCGGTGGCGTCCGCTGCGACCGCATCGAACGTCCACGGGCTGCGTGCGAGATTGCCCCAAAGCCGCGTTCCGGTGAAGTCGCACACGAAGCGCGTGGACGTGCCGTTGTAGGGCGGACCGTAGAGATTGAGCGAGTCGCCCTGCCAGACCGTGTGTGTGCGGAGGAGCTGAGCGTCGAAGGCGAGGTGAAGATTCGTCCCCAGCGGCACCACGATGCTGCGGCCCGACTGCGCCATCGGCGCGCGGCGGAAGGGGAGGTCGGATGGGTCGTGGGAAGCGGGGACAGTGGCGGGAGTGGACTTGGGCGGGGCTTGAGCAATCGCCGCGAGGCAGAGAATGAGCAAGGTGCCGAGGCTCGCGAATCGTGCCCGCAGACCTTCAGCGAGGTAGGGCGCGGCTGTCCTCAGCGCGCCGCTGGAGCGTGCGGATGCCGAACCGGCGCGCTGGGGACAGACGCGCCCTACCAGACGCGGTTTTTCGGAGCCGGTGAGGTTTATGGGAAGCGGCACGAACGCATCGTAATGCCAGCCGTTCCGGCGGCGAGCGGGAAGTGAGACTCCGGCAGGAGCCACCGTTCAATCCGTTGCGCGACATTGCATTTCATTCCTCAAGCCGGGAAACCCTTCGCAAGCGGGCCTGAAAAACTGCTTGCGTGTTCAGCCGGGGCGGTGTTTCTCCCAGCCGACATTCCACTATGAGCAAGCAACTCCCGGTCAACGCCTTCAAGCAAGCCCTCCGCGCGGGACACCCCCAGATCGGCCTGTGGTGCAGCCTGTGCAGCAACCTGACCACCGAGGTGGTGGCCGGCGCGGGTTTCGACTGGCTGCTGCTGGACACCGAGCACGCGCCCAACGAGCTGCCCATGATGTTCAACCATTTGTAGGCCTGCGTCGGCGGAACAGCCGCTCCCGTCGTGCGCGTAGCGTGGAACGATGCCGTGCTGTTCAAACGCCACCTGGACATCGGCGTGCAAAACTACCTCGTGCCTTGGGTGCAGAACGCGGACGAGGCCCGCGCCGCCGTGCGCGCCGTGCGTTATCCGCCGCAAGGCCTGCGCGGCGTGGCCGTGACGCACCGCGGCAACCAGTGGGGTCGATACGCGGATTATTACCAGCGCGCCAACGACGAAATCTGCCTGCTGGTGCAATTGGAGACGCGTGCCGCACTCAGCCAGATCGAGGCGATTGGCGCGGTGGACGGCGTGGACGGACTCTTCATCGGCCCCAGCGATCTGGCGGCGGACATCGGACACCTCGGCAACAACCGGCACCCGGATGTTAAGGCGCTCATCACCGAGGCGATCCCGCGCATCCTCAAAACCGGCAAGGCGGCGGGCATCCTGGCACCGGTGGAGGAGGACGCCCGACACTGGCTGAAGCTGGGCTTCAACTTCGTGGCCGTCGGCTCCGATCTCGGCGTGCTGGCCCGGGGCACGGAAGCGCTGGCGGCCAAGTTCAAGGCATGAACGTCCCCGCCAAACAACTGGCCCATCAGGCCGCCACCCTGCTGCGCGCCTGGGAGATGGACGAGGAAAGC
>CAIPBN010000328.1 GCA_903863315.1 uncultured Verrucomicrobiota bacterium
CCGCAAGGACGTGATGCAGTTCTTCGGCGACAAATACGGCGATACCGTCCGCGTGGTCCAAATCGGCGGCGCGGCCAACAAACTGGACGGCTATTCCATGGAACTCTGCGGCGGCACGCACACGCGCGCGACCGGCGAGATCGGCCTCTTCCGCATCGTCGGCGAGAACGCGATTGCCGCCGGCGTGCGCCGCATCGAAGCCGTCGCCGGTCTCACCGCCTTTGACGCGATGCGCCTGGACCGCGAGTTGATTCGCACTGTTGCAGGCAAGGTGAGTTCCCCCATCCACGAGCTGGAGAAGAAGATCGAGGCCGTCCTCGCGCAGCAGAAGGAATTGGAGAAGCAGCTCAAGCTCGCCATTGCGCGCAACGCCTCGAACGCCGCGAGCGAACTCCTCAGCCGCACGCACGACGTGAACGGCACGCCGCTCATCACGCACAACCTCGGCGACGCGGACGGCGAGTTCCTGCAGGCCGTGGTGGACGCGCTCAAGAGCCGGTTCAAGGGCGTGATCGTCCTCGGCGGCGGCGCGGGCGGCGCGGTCACGCTCATCGCATCCGTCTCGGCGGACTTCACCGCGAAGGCGCAGGCCGGAAAGATCATCCAGCAGATCGCGCCGATCGTCGGGGGCAAAGGCGGCGGCAAGCCCGACAACGCCCGCGGCGGCGGCAAGGACGCGACCAAGCTGGACGAGGCCTTGGCGAAGGTGAAATCGCTGTTGTAGTTTCCGCGCCGTCGGGCAAGCGGGGACGCTTCCGGCACGGCCGGCTGGAGGCTTGCGCTACGTCCGGCCGGCCGTAGCGCAAGCGTCCTCGCTTGCCCGCCTGAAGCTAGGTAAACCAGCGGCATGAAAGCAGCACTGCCATTGGTTGGCTTCATTGCCCTGACCTTCCTCGCACCGCTGGCCGGTGCCTGGTGTCCGCCGGGCGATTGGTATCGCGCTTTGGCCAAGCCAACGTGGACACCGCCCGGCTGGGTCTTCGGCCCGGCGTGGACGGTCCTCTACCTGCTCATGGCTACTGCCGCGTGGCGCGTCTGGCGACGCACTGGATGGACCACTCCGTTGCGCTGCTGGCTGGTGCAGCTCGCGCTCAACGCCGCGTGGACGCCGCTCTTCTTTGGCCTGAAACTGCCCGGCTGGGCCTTCGCTGAAATCGTGCTGCTCTGGCTCGCCATCGCCATCACGCTCCGGGGGTTCCTGGCTGTCGAGCGAATGGCTGGCTGGCTGCTCGTGCCGTATCTGCTCTGGGTGACATTTGCCGCCGCGCTGAACTTCACGATCTGGCGGATGAATGCCTGAGCGCCGCCGCCGGCGTTTCCGTCGGGCAGAATTTTGCAGGCGAAAGCGGGTGGGCAGGCTAGCTTCCGCCCGATGGGCAGTGGTTATTACCAGACAGGCGAGCAGCGGGCGGAGCGGGTGAACGACCTCTTCGCCGCCATCGCGCCGCGCTACGATCTCATCAACGACCTGCAAAGCTTCGGCCTGCATCGTTGGTGGAAGCGCCGGCTGCTGCAACTCGCCGCCGTGAAACCGGGGGACACGGCGCTGGACCTTTGCTGCGGCACCGGTGACGTGGCCTTCGCCCTGGCGGCCGCCGGAGCCCACACCACGGGCGTGGATTTCAGCGCGCCGATGCTCGCGGTTGCGGAGGCGAGGAAGGCACAGGGCCACGGGCGAGGGGCGGAAGTTGGCGAGCCGGGTAGTCTGACCTTCCGGCAAGGCGATGCGTTGCACCTGCCGTTTCCCGATGCGCACTTTGCGGTCGTGACCATCAGCTATGGGCTGCGAAATCTCGCGAGCGTGGAGGCGGGCTTGCGCGAGATGTGGCGCGTGCTCAAGCCGGGCGGACGCCTGCTGGTGCTGGACTTCGGCAAGCCGGACAACGCGGCGTGGCGGGCGGCTTACTTTGCCTACCTCCGCTTCGCCGTGCCGGTGTTTGGCCGGCTCTTTTGCAAGAACGCCGAGGCTTACGCCTACATCCTCGAATCACTCCAGCACTACCCCGCCCAGCGCGGCGTGGATGGGGGGTTGCGCGCACTCGGAGCGCCGGACCCGCGAATCGTGAGCTTCCTCGGTGGTGTGATGAGCATCAATGTGGCCGTGAAGCCGCCGCCGGGCTGATGACAGCTTCCGCTACAAACCCCGCGTGGGCTTGTAGCCTCCGCGCCATTGCCAAGGTGCCCGCGACTGATACGCTCGCGCCATGATTCCGTTCCTGATCTTCCTCGGGGTGGTGGTCGCCATCGTCGTCATCGTCGGCCTGTGGGGCGTCGGCATCTACAACGGCCTCGTCGGTCTGCGGCAGGCGGTGAAGAACGCATGGGCGCAGATCGATGTGCAGCTCAAGCGCCGCCACGATCTGATTCCCAACCTTGTCGCCACGGTCAAAGGCTACGCCAAGCATGAGTCCGAGACGCTCGAACGCGTCATCGCCGCCCGTGCCCGGGCCACCAGCGCGACGACGCCTGCGGACAAGATCAAGGCGGAGGGCGAGGTCAGCTCCGCGCTGGCGCGGTTGCTCGTCGTTTCGGAGGCGTATCCGGATCTGAAGGCGAACTCGAACTTCACCTCGCTGCAGGGCGAGCTGACCGGCACGGAGGATCGCATTGCCTTCGCCCGCCAGACTTACAATGACGCGGTGACGAAGTTGAACACCGGCATCCAGACCTTTCCGGCCGTGCTCATTGCCGGAATGCTGGGCTTCAAGGAAGAGCCGTTCTTCGAGACGCCGCAGGCGGAGAAGGACGCGCCGAAGGTGCAGTTTTAATCTGTAACTCGCCGGGACGCCGGGAGGAAACTTGCCACCTGCCTGGGGCAGGCCGTAGAGAAGCGGGATGTCAGCCGGAGGCGGTGCTGCCGGCCGGCGGCGATTACCACAGGATCATGCACGGCGCGACCTTCCTTCAAGATCTGGCCATCGTGATGATGGCGGCGGGGCTGGTGACGGTGCTGTTCCACCAGCTCCGACTGCCGGTCGTGCTGGGCTACATTCTCGCGGGAGTGCTGATCGGGCCGCACCTGCTGCCCCGGCCGCTGGTTTCCGACCAAGGCACGATCAAGACGCTGTCCGAGCTGGGCATCGTTTTCCTCATGTTTTCGCTCGGGCTGGAGTTCAGCTTCCGGCGGTTGCGCAAGGTCGGCTTGACGGCGCTGATTGCCGCCCCGCTGGAAATCATGCTGATGATCCTCGTGGGCTACCAGATTGGCCAGTGGTTTGGCTGGTC
>CAIPBN010000329.1 GCA_903863315.1 uncultured Verrucomicrobiota bacterium
ACGTGGACTGCAACACCCCGGCCCCGGACGTGACGCTGGCCGAGGCCGTTGCCGACACGCTCACCCCGGAGACGCGCCGACGGCTGAAGATTTACCGCATCAGCGGGGAGCAGATGCGGGCGGCGATTGGCGAGACGCCGCTGCCCTTTTCAGATGAGCTGTCCCGCAATGTCGGCATCCGCCGGAGCAATCCACGCAACGCCTGGCTGCTCTCCACGAACTGCGACGTGCTCGTGCATCCGCTGGGCTCCCAATCCTTCGCGGAGCTGCTGCGCGCGCTGCCGCCCCGCTTTTACCTGTGTCCGCGCATTGGTATTCCTCCCGCCCAGTGGCAGCGACTGGACCGCGCCAATGTCCCTCAATGGCAGGCCTTTTGTGACGCGGTGATCCGCGCCGGCGTGCGGCAGCCGCCTGAGAAGCCGCAGGCCTGGCTGCGCTTTGCCTCGGTGGGCGATTTCCAACTCGCGCCCCGCGAGCAATGGCTGCAAATCGGTGGTTGTGAGGAGGGCATGAAGCTGTGGGGCCACAGCGATGCGAACAACGCCCGCCGGTTGAACTGGCTGAACGGCGGCGGGCGCACGCCGGATTTGGGCGACCAATTGTGCGTGGCGCATCTGGACCACAGCTTTGGCGTGGGCAACGCCCATCAAGGCACACTGCCCAACAACGATTGGAACAGTTGGGTGGAAAACGTGACCGGGCCGCAATCCCGCAACCCGCCCGACTGGGGGTTGCGCGATGTGGCGCTGCCGTTGATCACGCTCCCTGTCGGCGAGGTGGACCCGGAGGCGGTTCTGAAGGCCCACCGACGTCAGCGCACACTGCTGGCTGGCTGGGGCCTGCGCCTGCGCGCCAAGTTGTGGCAGACGGCCAGCCGGCTGGCCAACTGGGTGGACCGCCGGTCAGGTGCAGGCTAGCGCCAAGTCACGCTGCCACGCTGCCACCAGCTTTAGCTCGGCTTCCGGCAGGAGGCCAGCCCGCACCAAGGCCGTGTAACAAGCAGTGAGATTGGCGGCCACTGTCGTCTGGGTCCGGCCCGAGGTGAGAACGAGTCCGGCCAGCAAGTGGCGGATGCGCTCATTGTGCAGGTAGCCGGGAATCTCCTGTTCAAAGTCGCGGAGCAGATCGTGCTCGTTGCGGTCCTGCCGCATGCTCGGTCCGGCGAAACTCAGACATGAATCCATCTCCCACAAGCACCGCTGCGCAACGAACGAACGCCAGATGTCCGTCATGCGGAACGAGCAGTGCGAAGGCAGATACAGGAGCGGCCAGGCGGCGGGGAAAAAGGTCGTGTTCTGGCTGTTGAAGGGACACCAGCAACCGCGCGCCAGCACCACGGGCGGTGCCGTCGGGTCAAAACGCACCGGCAGCTCAGCCGTCAGGCGGTAAAGCGCGTCCACATCCGGGTTGTCATCCGCCAGTCCCTGCTGGATCAAACATTCTGTGGTCACCAGTCCGGTGGTGGTCGGCGGTTCCGCGAACGAGGTAGTAAGATGGGTGAGCGGAAATCCGCGCGGCCAGATCCGCGCCGACGAAAAGTCCCGATACACATTCCACCAGCCGGACCGCTGCACCGGCCGGGCCCGCACCTGCGCCTGACGGGGCTCCCAAAACCCGGTCGTGGGCGCGTTGTCATCGTCGGTCTCGACGATCGTCTGCGCACCCTGCTGGATCGCCAGGAGATAGCCGAGGTTCTTGCGGGTGTAATGCCGCTCCGGCAACTGGCGGCCCAGTTCGAAGGGCAGGGCGATCTGCTGGTCTATCGTGCAGAAGCGGGCGGCTGGCAGGTCGTAGGCCGGTGGACCCTTGCGGTCCCCCATCACCCACAGGCGGCCGCCACGGGCCGCCAGCCCGTCGCTGAGCACCTGCATGGCCGGGGTGGGTGGGAAGATGGTGGTGATGACGACATCAAGCATGTCCGCGCAGCACTGCCGAACCGCGCCTCACCCGTCAAGCGTGAATCCCGAGCAGAGCATGGCCGCGCCACGTTTGCCAAGCAGCCCGGGTTCTCCCTACTCTGCGGGATGCGGCTGTTGATCGTGCATCCCGAAGCGCGCTTTTTCGCCGGCGCGGAGAAGATGCTCGGGCATTTTCTGACCGGCCTGCTGGCGGCCGATCATCAGGTGACGGTCGCGGTTGCTCCCGGGAGCCGCACCGCCGGGGTGGTGCCGGCAGGCTGTGCCGTGGTGCCGGTGCCGGAGAATGGCCGGTTCTCACTGATCACTCTGGGCCGCACCTTGGCCATCCTGCGCCGGGCGCATGCGCAGACTCCCTTCGCCGTGGTCCATGGCTGGAGCGCGCGGGACTGGGAGCTGGCGGGACTGGCGGGCCGGCTGCTGGGCCGGCCTGCGCTGGGCACGCTGCACGATCATCCGCTCGCGAGCTTCATCACCGGCTCCCGCCGGCGGCTGATGCGGCTGGCCGCCCGCCGGGGGCTGCAACGAGTGGTCTGCGTGTCTGAAGCAGTTCGGCTGGCGTGCGCCGACGCAGGTTATCCGGCGGAGCGGCTGGCAGTCGTGCGCAATGGCCTGCCTCCGGCGGCGCCTCTCCAGCGTTCCTGGCGCACGGCGGGCCGTCTCCGGCTGGGTTTTCTCGGAGCGTTCTCGGAGCGCAAGGGCCTGCGGGGACTTTTTGCCGCCCTCGCGATGTTTGCGGCGCGCACGAATCAACCTTGGGAGCTGCACCTCGCGGGAGAAGCGCAGGATGCGGGAGGGCGCAAAATGCTGGCGGATCTGCACGCTCAGCACGCCGCCGAATCGTGGTGGCCACAGGTCCACTGGCACGGGTGGATGGACACGCCAGCGCGCCTGCTTGGCATGGTGGATGTATTGGTGGTTCCGTCGTCTGAGTTTGATCCCTTCCCCACCGTGCTGCTGGAGGCCGGTCAGGCCGGCGTGCCGGTGCTGGCCGCCCGGGTGGGTGGCGTGGCGGAAATCATCGTGCCGGAGGAAACTGGCTGGCTGTTCGAGCCCGGCGACTGGTCGGGTGCCGCCGCGAAACTGGAGTGGCTGGCCGGCCAGTCCGCGCCCGAGTTTGCCCGGTGCGGGAAACTCGCCTTCCAGCGGCAGGCGACGGATTTCACGCTGGTAAAAATGTCCGCGCAATATGGCGAAATCTTTTCTAGGCTGACCACCAATGGATAGAGACAGCAAGCTGCCTCAGGCGGTTCTCATGAGCGTCGTGGTCGTCCCGCTGGCGCTTATGGTGGGCTATTTGCTGACCAACCCATTTTCCAAGCTGACAATTCTGGGAGTGGGCCTTCTGGTTGGGCTGATCCTTTTGCCGTTGGTGTTGCGCTGGCATCACGCAGCCCTGGTATGCCTGTGGAACGCCGCCGCCGTCGTCTTTTTCCTTCCGGGCCAGCCGCCCTTATGGGCCGCGCTGGCGGGGGTGAGTCTGGGCGTGGCGATCGTCACCCGCACCTTGCGCGCGAGGTCCACCGTTGTGTGGGTGCCCTCCCTGGCTTACCCCTTGCTGCTGCTGGCCTTGATCGTGGTGACCACCATTGCCATTCGCGGCATCGGTGGGCGCGCCTTCGGCAGCGAGATGTGGGGGGCGAAGCGGTATATGGGAGTGCTGGGAGCTATCGTGGGCTACTTCGCCCTCACGGGAACCTCAATCCCTCGGGAACGCGCGGAAATGTATTCGGGCCTGTTCTTCCTGTCGGCGGTCACTTCGATCATGAGCGACCTAGCCTTTGCCTTGGGGCCAAGTTTTTATTTCCTGTTCATGTTTTTCCCCACGGATGTGGCATCGGCACAGTTTACCACGCAGGACACGCTGCGCCGGCTCGCGGGAGTCACGTGGATGGCCCAGGCCACCTACTGGTTCATGCTGCTGCGCTATGGCATCCGCGGGTTGGTGGACTTGCGGCACCCCTGGCGGCTGGCCGTCTTTGTGGCGATGATGTTGCTCAGCCTCCTGGGCGGGTTCCGGTCGAGCCTGATTCTGCTGGGGCTTTTGTTTCTGGTGCAGTTCTGGTTCGAGGGGCTGCTGCGCACCAAGCTGTTCCCGATCGTCGTGCTGGGAGGGCTGTTGATCGGATCGGTGATTGTGGGCTACGCCGAACGGCTGCCGCTTTCCGTGCAACGCACGCTGAGCTTCCTGCCCATCCAGGTGCATCCCTCGGCCCGGCAAGATGCGCAGGGCTCGTTGGACTGGCGGCTCCAGATGTGGCGCGTGGTGCTGGGCGATGTGCCCCAGTATCTCTGGCTGGGGAAAGGCTACACCTTCAGCGGCACGGATTTCATGCTGATGCAGGAATCCATCCGACGCGGCATGTTTGACTCGTATGAGGACACCTTGGTCAGCGGCAACTATCACAACGGCCTGCTCACCCTGATCATCCCCTTCGGATTGCCCGGCACGGTGGCCTTTGCCGCCTTCGTGTTTGCCGGTTGGCGCGTGCTCCGCAGCAACTATCTTTACGGGCCGAAGGAGTTGAAGCGGATAAACACCTTTCTCATCGCCTATTTCACGACCCGCCTGGTGTTCTACCTGGGGCTATACGGCCAGTTTGACTTGGATTTGATGGTGTTCACGGGGGTGGTGGGGCTGAGTGTTTCACTCAACGGCGGCGTGTGCCGTCCGCCCGGACCCGGCCAGCAGCCGGCGCTGGCACCAGCCCACGCTTGAAGCCATGCGAGTGGGAATCGACACCAACCCGCTGTATGTCACCCAGGCCGGCGTGGCGCGGTATGTGCGAGGGCTGTTGCAAGGACTGGCCTCGGTGCAGCCAGAGGATTGTGAATGGCAGCCGGTGGCCTGGGAGGTGGAGAATCTCGCCTACGCGCAGCCGCAGCGGGCGCTCAAGACGATGTTCCGGGAGTTGATCTGGGCCCGCTGGCTGGCCCCGCGGGCCTTGCGCCGGTTCGGGGCCGAGCTGTTGCACACCACTTCAGCTTCTGCGCCAAACAGGCCGCATGGAACTAAGCATCTGGTGACGCTTTACGACCTGGCCTTGCTGCGGCATCCCGAGCGCTTCCGGCGATGGCAGCGTTTTTCCGGGCAGCGCGGCCTGCACCAACTGCACGCGGCGGACCACGTGATCACCATCAGTCAATTCACGGCCGACGAGGCGATGCGCATGCTGGGACTGCCCGCCTCTCGCCTCACCCCGGTGCTGCTCGGGTGGGACGGTGTCGCGGAGAGCGTTCCCGGGCCAGCCACCCCAACCACACTCCCGGTGTCTGGCGAGTTTTACCTGTTTGTGGGCTCGTTGGAACCGGGCAAAAACCTCGCGCTCCTGCGGGAGGTGTGGAGCCTCGCCGCAGCGGCCGGTCAAAGCCTGCCACCCTTGCTTATCGCGGGAGCGCGCTGGTTCGGGGTGCCGGGGGAAGGTGCCCCGCCGCCTGGCTGGCACTATCTCGGGCATGTGTCCGACGCCGAGCTAGACCGGCTGTATCGACAAGCTCTGGCGCTGGTTTTCCCCAGCAAATACGAGGGCTTCGGCCTGCCAGTGCTCGAAGCCATGGGCCGCGGCTGTCCGGTGATATGCTCGCGGGTGGCGAGCTTGCCTGAAGTGGCTGGAGATGCCGCATGGTGGTGTGAATTGGATGCGGCGAGCTATCTGGCCGCGCTGCGTGAGTGCGCCCGGAATGCGTCGGCGCGCGCCGCCCACGTTCAAGCCGGGCCGGTGCAGGCGCGCAAATTTTCCTGGGCCAACTGTGCGTCGGAAACCTTGTCCGTGTATCGGAAGGTTCTCCGGCCGGGAACTTAGCTGCGCGGGCTCTTCACCTTCTCCGCCTCCGCGTCGTAGTCGTAGAAGGGCTTGCGGAACTTGTAGAGCAGCCAGTGCGCGAAGCCGGCCAGCGGCGAGCGGTAGCCCAGCCAGGCGAGGAAGGCGCTGTTGAAACACAGCAGGCCGGGATAGTCCGTCCACGCCCGGTGCAGGAAAAACTTCTCCTTCAAGAACGGTTCCAGCGGCTGGCTGAGCTGGATGGCGGTGTAGTCCGTCCACCAGCCGCGGCGGCGGAAGTATTGCAGGTGCGGCACGCGGGCTTCATCCACCTGCATCAGCCGGGTGCAGACCCGGTCGGAGGCGACGAGATCGTTCGCGACGATCAGCCAGTTCAACTCCACGGGCTGGCCCTGCATCGGCCCGGTGCCATTCAAGCCAAAGCGCCCGTCCACCACGGCATAGGGGCGCGGCAGGCGGTGGCAGACCTCGTAAATCGTCTCGGCAAAGTAAGGATGCAGTTTCAGCCGTTCGGCTGGCTCCTGAATGCAGCCCCACTGGTTTTTCAGCGAGAGCGACACCAGCGTGTTCATGTGGATCTTCGGCACTGGTAGCGAAATGAAGGCGTCCACCTCGTGCAGCAGCCGGCGCGGCAGGGGCACGGCCAGGGTCCGCCAGCTGGCGCGGACCGGGATCAACTCGGACTCGCTGAAGCTGATGTTCACCACCTCGGCACCGGTGGCCCGGGCCAGCTCGGTGATGCCGGTCTTGGCGAACACCTCGTCCATCGAGAAGCGGTTGTAGCCGCCGCTGTCCGCCTCACCGATGATGACGTGAAAGCCGCGCTCCCGCAGGACCTCGACCACGGCCTTGAGGCACTCGAATGACGTCATCACGCCGGGGCGATACACCGGGAAGGTGAGATTTGGTTTCAGGAAGACCCGTCCGCTGGCCGGCACATCGCGGAAGAACCCTGCCGCCTCCAGACCCGCCGCGACTGGCGCGCGGTAGTCGCCGGCCAGCCGGTGCAGGGATACGATGGGGCGGGCGGGCCGCGCGGCATTCATGGCGCGCCGACAGTCCCGGCCCGATGGGACACAGGCAAGTCGGATTTCACCTGAACCCGTCGGGCGGAAGTTTCGTTGGCACACCTCCGGCCCCGTGGTTACATCGTTACGCCCGCACGCGATGAACGACCGTCCGCTCACCCTCACCTGCTCGCTCGCCGATCAAGTCCTGTCCCGGGCCAAGTCCATCGGGATCTTCAACTTGTCGATGGGCATGGTCGCTGAGCTGGCTCGCCGGCCCGAGATCGCCAAGCTTACCCTGCTGGCCAACCACACGCACGCCGGACAACTGCCGGAAGGCGTGGAAGTGCGCTGGGACGACACGCCGGCGCGCGGCCGGCTTGGGCGGCTGTGGTGGGACCAGTGGCGGGTGTATTCCGCCGCCGCCACGACTGGGAACGACTGGTTGTTTCTGCCAAAGGGTTTCGCTTCTTTTACGCGCCGTTGTCCGGTCCGTCTCACCGCCTGTGTGGCGGACACGATTCATGACTTTTACCGGGAGCACTACCCGCAGGCGGTCAGCGGATTCGAGCAGCAGTATTTTGTGCGGAGCTTCTGGGGGACGGTAAAAAACGCGCGCGTCATTTTCACCATCAGCGACTTCACCACGGGCGAAATCCTCCGGCTGGCCAAGGCGCGCGGTCTCACGCCGCCTCCGGTCCACACCATCGGCATCGGCTTCACACGGCCCACCGCACCGCCGACCCCGCGCGAGAACCGCATCGTGCTCATCGCCGCCCATTGTCCGCGCAAGCGCACGGATCTTGCGCTGGACTGGACGGCCCGCTGGCAGCGCGACAGTGGTTTCACTGGCGAGGTGGACTGCGTGGGGCTGCTGCCACCCGGGCTGAGCTTCCCCACCCGTCCGGGCTGGCGCTGGCACGACCGTCTGCCGGAGCGGGAGCATCGCCAGCTCATCGCGCGTTCGAAGGCATTGGTATTTTTCACCGAATACGAGGGCTTTGGCATGCCCCCGGTGGAGGCCGCTTTGGCGGGCACTTGCCCGGTCTTCTCATCGATCCCGGCGACCCGCGAGGTGATGGGCGACTGCGGTTGCCCGTTCAACAACACCGATTACGAGTCGTTCCGCGCGGCCATGGATTCGGCACTGAAGTGTCCGCCGCAGCAAATCGCTGCTTGGGCGGACACGCTGCTGGCGCGGCACAACTGGACACGGGTGCTCGACCGGTTCGTGGCGGGCTTGCAGGCTGCGCAGGCGGGAACCCTGCTTACGCCAGCACGGCCTTGACCACGTTGCCGTGGATGTCGGTCAGGCGGAAATCGCGGCCCGCGTGGCGGAAGGTCAGCCGCTCGTGGTCGAAGCCGAGCAGGTGTAGAATGGTCGCCTGCAAGTCATGGACGTGGACGGGATTCACCTCGGCCTTGAAGCCGAACTCGTCGGTCGCGCCATAGACGGTCCCGCCCTTCACGCCGCCGCCCGCGAGCCAGGTCGTGAAGCCGTGGTGGTTGTGATCACGGCCGTTGATCTTGCCGGCGTTCGAGCCGGGCGTGGGCAGTTCCACCGTCGGCGTGCGGCCAAATTCGCCGCCCCAGATGACGAGTGTGTCGTCTAGCAGGCCCCGTTGCTTCAAGTCCTTGAGCAGCGCGCCGATGGCCTGGTCGCACTGCTTGGCGAGATTGCGGTGCTGCACCTCCAAATCGTCATGGCTGTCCCACGGCTGGCCCGCGCCGTGCCAGACCTGCACGAAGCGCACGCCGCGCTCGATGAGCCGCCGCGCGGTGAGAATCTGCCGCGCCTGCGTGCCCTCGCCATACATCGCACGGATGTGCGCCGGCTCCTGGCTGATGTCGAAGGCATCCGCCGCCTCCATCTGCATCCGGTAGGCCAGCTCGAAGGACTCGATGCGCGCCTCCAGTTGCGACTCATTGGCGCGGGCCTTCGCGTGGCGCTCGTTCAACGCGCGCAGCAAATCCAACTGCGCGCGCTGGTCGGTGACGGGAATCTGCTTGTTGTTTATGTGCTCGATGAGCCGCTCGATGCGCGTTTCGGCGGTATTGATGTAGGTCCCTTGAAAGACGCCGGGAAGGAAAGCGCACTGCCAGTTCTGCGATTCCTGAATCGGGTAGCCACCCGGACACATCGCGATGAAGCCGGGGAGATTCTGGTTCTCAGTGCCGAGGCCGTAAGTCACCCACGAACCCATGCTCGGGCGCGGCAGGCGGGCGTCGCCGCAGTTGAGCAGCATGAGCGAAGGTTCGTGGTTCGGCACGTCGGCGTGCATCGAGCGGATGACGCAGAGGTCGTCCACGCTCTCCGCCGTCTTCGCGAAAATCTCGCTGACCTCGATGCCGCTCTTGCCGTATTTCTGAAACTTGTAGGGCGAGCGGAAGGCCGTGCCGGTGCGGCGCTCGGTGCGCAGTTCGTAGGGCAGGGTTTTGCCGTGGAACTTGTCCAGCGACGGCTTGGGATCAAACGTGTCCACATGCGACGGGCCGCCGTTGAGGAAAATGTGGATGACGCGCTTGGCCTTGGCCGCGAAGTGCGGGGCCTTGGGCTGGAGCGGCGAGGCGCTGTTGATCTCGGCGTGCGCAGAGGTCAACCCCAGCTCGCCGAAGAGCGCGCCCATGCCCAGCGCGCCCATGCCCATGCCGCAACGATTCAGAAACTCGCGCCGCGTCAGCGCGAGGTGTTCAGGGCGAAGTCCGTGATGGCTCATGGCGTTAAAAAGACGGCCTCCGTATTCGCAGCCTTCACCGGGCGCGTCGAGCAGCAATGTCCATCGGCCTGAAAAGCGCAGCCTTCCGACCGGCGGACAACCGGAAGGGGGCGTCCTACTTCTTCGGCGGCGCGGAGGCCGGAGCGGGAACAACGGCGGGTTTGGGCGCCGCATTGGGAACCGGGACCGGCGCTGCGGGAGCGGTTGCCGGCGTAGCCGCAGGAGGCGGAACGGTGCGGGGCGCAGCAGGGAATGCGCTGTAAGACCGATTGCCCACCGCGTCCGTCGGCCCCGTGAAATGCGGGCCGCCGGCAGCCACGTAGCCCATGCTCCGCCCCAACTGCCCCGGCCCCACCCAGAACGAGTAGAGGCTCGCGTTCTTCAGGTGGAAACGGATGCGCACGGTGCGGCCGGAGAGCATGGACAAATCCTGGATGCCATTCTGCCAGCTCACGCCCATGAGCGTTTGATCGGCGGTCATGGGATTCGACTTGTCCGCGGTGAACGGCGTCATCTGTTCCTTGGTGTCGTTTTTCGTGACCGTGATGGGCCGTCCGTCCGGATGCAAAATCTCGATGCGCAGGGAGCCGTCCGGCGCGTTGGTCTGCATGTTCACGAACATGAAGCGCGCGTTGAACTTCACCGGGCGCGTGGTGAGCACCGCCCCTTCCGGGCCTGCATCCATCGAGCAGAAGCCATCGCGGCGCAGGAAGGCGAGGCCCATCGCGCCGCCGGCGTCCCGCTTGTCCGGCGCGCCGCCCCGGCCGCTGAAGTAGAACCAGAGATTGCGCCCGTAAACGAGGAAACCACCGCCGGCGGACTGCACGTTGCCCCAGTTCCAGTCGCCCTGCTTTTCCGAGACATCAATCAGCGGGCGGCGGTCCGGCCGATCCCAGTGATAGCCATCGCGGCTGAAGCCGAGCCAGATGGAGTTCGGTTTGGGCCGGCCGGCGGGCATGTTCTTGTCCCCGCGCCACATGGTGAAGAGGCCGACCATCAGACTTTCGTAAGGCGTCGCGTCGAGGTTGTAGAGCTGCGGAGCCACCTGCAAATCAGCGCGCATCGGATCCAGGCGGTCCGCCCCCACCCACATCGTCGGCTCCGTGATGTCCTTCCAATGCGGTCCGGCGATCAGGTCTTTCACCTCCCAATAGCGGCGGGCGCGCGGCTCGCCCCACTTGTCGCGCAGGCTGTAAACCCACACGTTGCGGAACGGATTGAAAAAGACCGTGCTGCGGTCGCCGACCGCGCCGGTGCGCAGCGCCGGTGCGCCCCAGTGGATGCCATCCGGCGAGAAGTGCAGCGTGAGGCCAAAGTCCCGGTTCTGCCCGTGCGAGCGCCACATCTTGTAGCGGCGGCTGGCGTCCATGTCGTTCTGATCCAGCCACACGGTAGAGGAGTCCCGGGGATCGGTCTGCACGAGATTGCTGCCGGCCTGCACGTCGAACTTCGGCTTCTCCCAATCCAGCCCGTTGGTGGACAGTGCCAGCGCCGTGCCGCGCGCGTAGCCGGCCATATACCAGGCGGCGAACACGGACTGCATGCGGAACAATTCGCGCGGGAACGCGTCCTCCAGCAGCCAGCGGTTCAGGCGTTCCACCGCGCCGCCCTTGGGGGCGCGGGCAAGCAGCAGCACCGTGCGGTCCTGCAAGCGCACCCCGTTGAAACGCTCCGGCGTGTGCAGCAGCGGGCCGGCTATGAGCTTGTTCAACTCGCTTGTGAACGTGGCGCGCATCGGCTCGTGCAGCGCGGCGTTTGTGGCGTTGAACGCCGCCAGCTTGGCGCGGGTGTCAGCGGCAAGCTGGGCGCTGAGATGCTGCAGGAGCGCATTGGTGCCGGGCGTCTTGAGTTTCTCCACCAGCCCGGCCACGTCCTGAATCTCCGTCGGCTGGAACGCCGGTGGCGTGACCAGGTTCACGGGATCCATCCAGACACCGTCGCTGAAGGGCATGGCCATCGGTGCATTGCCGGCGGTCTCCCAGGCCGCGTCCGGCTTGAGCACGGGGTTGTTTGAGTAAAGCGTCGCCGAATGCCACGTGCGCTTGGTGGTGTTGCTTTCGATGAGGAAGTTGTCCACGAACAACTGCCGGCCCAGCGTGATGTCGATGACCGGCGGCGGGTTGCTGAGATACGGCACCGGCATCGGCTCGCCGGGCTGGTATTCCCCCTTCGGCGGCCAGACCGCTGGCAGGACGATGCCGTTGTAGAGCGTCTCACCGGCGGGCTGCTGCGGCACCACCGGCGCCACCGGGGGCTGGGGCGCAGCGCTCAACAGCGCGGGCGGGGTCGGGCCGGCAGCCGGGGCGGCCGCGACCTGATTCGTCATCTTGAAAATCGCGTTGGACTGCGCTGCGGTGAGGCCGGGGACCGGCGGCGTGGCCGCAGGAGGCTTTGCCACCGCAGCGGGAGCGCTCGGCGGGGCAGCCGGCGGGGCGGAGGAGCGGAAGGAATTGGCATTGGCTGCAGCCCAGCCCACGAGTCCGCCGGCCGCAACGGCCAGCGCGAGCCAGAACCAGGGAATGCTCGCTGCGGGAGCGGGAGCCGGTGGAGGCGTCGCAGCTGGAGCGGCCGAAACCGGGGCGGCAGCAGGGGGAGACTTGCGATGCTTCTTTTTCGACATGGCACGATTAAGCCAAACTGCACGCGAGTTGCCATCCGTTTTTCACCGGAGCAGGCGCAGATGGGCACTCCACTCCACCCTCACGGTGGTGTTCTGGGTGCAGGCGGAGCGCGCTTGGCTGCCAGTTCCGCATGATACGCGGTGACTTCCGCCTCGGTGGCAGCCTGCGGCCAGACCCAGTCGCGGCCTTTGAGCCACTGATATTGGTCGCTGGAACTGGAAACGCCCACCGTGGTCGGGTCGCCGCCGTCGTCCTTGAAATCCTCCCCCACAGACCAGAGGCGGAACTGGCCGTCGGGCTGGAGCTGGTAGCGCAGCGGCTGGCCGTCCATGAAATCACGCGGCACCTCGGCCAGGAACTCCGGCACCAGCGCGCCGAGCGACTCCGGAAACTTCCCGTGCTTCAAACGATGCCGGTGCAGCGCGATGGCGGTGATGGTCAGGCGGCGGATGGTTTCAAAGCTAGCAAACTTTTGATGAGATCGATTCAACGCGGGCAACGTCATGCGGGACAACACCATGGTCATCGGCGGCGTTTCAAATGGCTTCGAGGCGGCGACGGTTCGGTTTTGGGCGGGGGCGAAGGCATCCGCCTTGAGCGCCTGCCTTGCGCCGTCGATCCAGATTTGATGGTGCTCCAGTGCCCAGCGCTCGTCGTCGTGGGAGAACCAGAGCGTCCACCCCATCATGACGGTGAAATGGAGCGCGCGTCTGGCGGCTGCTTCGGGATCATCCCACAGCTCGACGAAGACGGACTTGCCGCTTGGCCCCGGACCGCTACCGCTCCAGTCCAGCATTGAGAACATGGCCGGATTTCCCCTGCACTGCGCGAAGATGTCCGAGCCGTAGGCCCGCTCCATGTTGGCCGAGGCGAGCCAGCCGCGTTTCAAGTCCCATTCCTGCCACTCCGTTTGCAGGGCAAGCAACTGGCCATCCTGCCAACCGGGAAACTGAAGCGCCTCCCAAGTGGCTTGGGCCGCGATGTGCCCACAGGCGATCCTCACCAGTTGGGAAATGAGCAACGGCTCCTCCTGCAAGCGGGTCAGTCGCGCGCCAGCCAGCAGGTTCGTAAAGGCGCTGGCGCGCTGGTCGGCACGCAAATCCACCAACGTCGCATTAGCAAAGACCACCGCCGATTGCTTCACCTTGGCCAGATGCGGCAGCAGCAGATTGAACCCTTTCGAGTAATCCAGATTGAACACCATCTCCGGGCGCTCCAGCGCGACGGCCATCTCGGCAAGGAGTTGGCGGTTGTCCTCCACATGCGCCGTGATGAAAGGCCAGAGGTCCGGTTCCTTCTCGGTGGGCAGCTCGGCCTGCTGCCATGTCACCCGCGCCTTCCCCGGTGCGACAAGCCGCATCCGCTGCGGCTGAAGTTCGGGTTTCAGTTCCGTGAGCCGGCTGGCAGCGGCGATGAAGTCCGGCGCGGCGTTCGAGAGCGCAGGCGGAAGTTTCGGCACGTGATCCGCGATGGCGAGCTGCTCACCCTTCGCGATGAGCTGCGCCTTGAACGCCGCCAGCCGTGCCTTGGCCCGCTCATGCTCCAGCCACAAGCCCAGCAGGCCCAGCACGGCGAAGCCGAGCAGCCACAGGCCGATTTTGACGGGCTTCTTCACGGGGAGACTTTGCCGCCAGAGGGCGCAGAGAGCACAAAGGTGGAAGCAGGGGAACATTCAACGTCCAACTTCCAATGCTCAACTTTGAACGCGGGCGCTTCGGCGTCCAGTCGCGCCTTTGGACGTTGGAAGTTGAGCGTTGAGCGTTGGACGTTTTCCCTTTTCATCTCGGCGTCCTTTCGCGGCAAACGATTCTCGCGGCTACTTGAAAAATCCGCGCTGCTTCTCGCTGATGGGCATTTCCAGCCGCTCCATGACTTGCAGCATGTCTTCCCAGACCTGGCGCTTGGTGGCGCGGCCCTTGTCGGGGCCGTCCTCGGCGCGAAGGACGTAGCTGGGATGAAACGTGGGCATCACGGGCGTGCCGTGGAAGTTCATCCAGCTCCCGCGCAGCCGTGTGATGCGGACTTCTGTCTGACCAAACAGCCCCTCCACCGCCGTGCCACCGAGCGCGACGATGACACTTGGCTTCACGAGTTGGATTTGCTCGAGCAAATACGGCAGGCAGGTGGCCATCTCGTCGGCGCGCGGCTTGCGGTTGCCGAAGGACTGGCCCGGGGTGTCGGGCCGGCACTTGAGGACGTTGGCGATGTAAACGGAGGGGCGCGTGAGGCCCATGGCGACGATGACCTTGGTGAGGAGCTGGCCGGCGGCACCCACAAAGGGTTCACCCTGCCGGTCTTCGTCCGCCCCGGGGGCTTCACCCACGAACATGAGCTGCGCGTCCGGGTTGCCGACGCCGAAGACGACGCTCTTACGCGAGGTGACAAGGTGCGGGCACTTCACGCAGGCAAGGGCGCGCGTGCGGAGTTCGGCAAAGGCGGCGGGCTTGTCAGCGGGCGCAACAATGGTGGCCGGCGGCCGAACAGGCGCAATCGCAGCAGGAGCCGGGGCGTGAACCGGAGCCGCTGGCACCGGCAAACTGGTGGCCCGGGCGGAAGGCACCGATGCGGGTGCTGGACGAGGAGCCGAAACGGGCGCACGCGACTGGGCGGTTGGTGCCGCCACCTCACTTTGGCGGCCCCGAGAGACGGGCGCGGTGAGAGCGCTCAGCGTATCCGGTGCGACGACCACGAAGCGTTCGCCGAGGGCCTTGCGGTCTTCCAAGTCCTTGATGGCGGCGGCAAGCAACTGCGCGTAGGCGGACATGCGGGGAGGTTCAAGGTTCAAGGTTTCCGGTTCAAGGTTCAAAGTCCGGTGTCATCACGACGGGACAGCTCGGCCAACTTTGCACTTTGAACTTTGCACTTTGAACCTACTTTTTCCGCCATGACACGGCATTGCTGGAAGTGCGGGTGCGAGTGGACCCTGGCGGTGAACCCTGGGCGGGGCGAGACCTGCGCGAACTGCCGGGCCGATCTGCGCTGCTGCGTCAACTGCGTGAGCCACGACCGCAACGCAGCGCACCAGTGCCGGGACCGCCGGGCGGATCCTGAGATGGACAAGCACGCGGGAAATTTCTGCGAGTATTTCGAGTTCGTGCGGCGGAAGTTCACGCCGCCGAAGCCGGATGGCACGCGCGAGTCGGCGGCGCGGGACGCGTTGAAGAAGCTGTTCGGAGATTAGCTGCGGAGCCGGCAGCTTATTCCACCCAAGAGCGCTGTTAATAATTTTGCGGAAAGATTGACACCTGAGGGTGAAGCATGGTTTTATCCACGGCGTAGGCAGCACTGGATTTTAATAAAACGCTGCAAGTTCTTTTGTAAGCGAAGCAGATTTCGGTTGGAGTGAGCACAGCTCCTTCCGAGTTCCCCATAAGCCTACTGTGTGCTGTTTCTGAAAACTCCCCGGGGCTAGAAGACCTTCCTCAGGTCACTAGCCCCGGTTTTTTGTCCTCTGCGGTCAATGACCGCAAAGAAGAGCGCCGCTGGATGTCCTCCAGCGGCGCTTTTTCGTTTTCAAAAGTTGTCCGCAGCCGGCCGTTCAGTTGAACGCCTGACCCGAGCAGCAAAGCACGTTGCGCAGCTTGTGGCGGACTAGCTCCTTCACCGCCTTGCGGGCCGGTCCGAGATACTTGCGGGGATCGAACTCCTTCGGCTTGGTGAAGAGCACTTCGCGGATGGCGGCGGTCATCGCCAAGCGCAAGTCCGTATCAATGTTGACCTTGGTGCAGCCGGTGCGGCGCGCGACCTCAATGTCCGCCTCGGGCACGCCGGCCGTGTCCTCACCCATGCCGCCGCCGAACTGGTTGATCTTCTTCGCCAAGTCCTTGGGCACCGAGCTGGCCCCGTGGAGCACCAGCGGATAATCGCCAAGGCCGGCGTCCATGAGCGCCTTCTTGATGGCTTTGAGGCGTTCGAGATCGAGGTGCTGCTCGCCCTTGAACTTGTAGGCCCCGTGGCTGTTGCCGATGGCGACGGCCAGTGAGTCCACGCCGGATTGCTTGACGAATTCCACGGCTTCGTCGGGATGGGTGTAGCACCCGCCCTTGGAGTAGGAGCCGCCCTCTTCGCCGTCGTCGTGCTGTGCGCCGACGAGCATGCCGAGCTCGCCTTCCACGACGCAGTTATACTTGTGGGCGTAGTCCACGACCTTGCGGCAGACTTCGACGTTCTTCTCAAACGGGTCGTGGGACGCATCAATCATCACGCTGGTGAAGCCCTCGTCAATGCACTGCTTGCACAACTCGAAGCTGTCGCCGTGATCGAGGTGGACGGCAATCGGGATGGTGCTGAGGCTGACGGCGGCCTCGATGAGCTTCTTGAGGTAAACCGGGTGGGCGTAGTCGCGCGCACCTTTGGAGATTTGGAGCATTACGGGAGCTTTCTCCTCCTCGCAGGCCTCGATGATGGCCTGGAGCAGCTCCATGTTGTTCACGTTGAATGCGCCGAGGGCATACTTGCCCTTCAGGGCCTTGGCGAACAGGTCGGTGGTGTGTGTCAGTGGCATAGTTCAGTTCCGGTTGAGGTTGAGCGCGCCGGGGCGCGACGAACAAGCGCGCACAGTAGGTTCACGCCGGGGAAAGGGAATCAAATTTTGCGTGCTCCGCAAGGCTGCGCGTTGAATCGGTTCGGTTGTCTGGATGCCAGATTGTGAGACCAGATGCCACTTCGCGGGAACTATTGAGTATCGCGTAACTGGTTAACATCTTGCAGCGTCTTGGAAAGAATGAAAGCCAAGACAAAGCGGGACTTTGCAGCGTTGGAGCAGCGGCGGCGGGAGGGCATCCGTTTGCTAGCGCAAGCGGTCCCACAGGCCGA
>CAIPBN010000330.1 GCA_903863315.1 uncultured Verrucomicrobiota bacterium
GGCCTTGGCCTCGAAGTTCGCGCTGGCGGTCAGCCGCAGCGAGCTGCCGGAGATGTTGAACGCCCCGTTGTCCGTGTCGCCCGTGCCCGTCACCAGCGTGAACGTGTGCGTCGCGCCTGCGTCCACGTCCGTCGCCGTGAGCGTGCCCACCACCGCGTTGGCCCCGGCATTCTCCGCGATGCTGCTGGCCGAGAGCGCAATGTCCGTCGGCGCTTCGTTCACGTCCGTCACCGTGATGGTGAGCTGCTTCGCGAAGGTCAGGCTCCCGTTGTCCGTCGCCTGCACCCGCACGCTGTAGCTGTTCTTCACTTCGAAGTTCGCGCTGGCGGTCAGCCGCAGCGAGCTGCCGGAGATGTTGAACGCCCCGTTGTCCGTGTCGCCCGTGCCCGTCACCAGCGTGAACGTGTGCGTCGCACCCGCGTCCACGTCCGTCGCCGTGAGCGTGCCTACGGTCGCGTTGGCCCCGGCATTCTCCGCGATGCTGCTGGCCGAGAGAGCAATGTCCGTCGGGGCCGTGTTGGCGGGCGGGGGCGGGCCGAAGCTGGTGAAAACGTAGGCCGCCCCGGAATCGGTGGCCAGCTCGTTGGGCGTGCTGTTCACGCCCGTCGTGCTGCTGTCCTCATTGAGTGAGCCGACGATGACCGTGTCACCCGAGATGGCCACCGCGCTGCCGAAGTAGTCGCCGTAGATGATGACGGGAGGAGACGCCATGAAGTCCTCCACCCCGCCACCGGGGTTGGAGGCTTTGAGGTAGGCCTGCTGCGTCCAGGTGGTCTCGCTGCGGGTGAGCACGTAGGCCGCGCCGGACTCTTTGGCCAGCTCGTCGGGAGTGCTGTTCACGCCCGTCGTGCTGCTGTCCTCGCCCTTGGCACCGATGACCACGGTGTCCGTCGCAATGGCCACCGCGGAACCGAAGTTATCGCCCGACCCGGGGTTGCTGGCCTTGAGATAGGCCTGCTGGCTCCAGGTGGTCACGCTCCGGGTGAAGACGTAAGCCGCACCGGCACCGAAGGCGTTGTTATCGGTCTGGGTGGTGCTGGAGCTGGCTTCATTGCTAGCCCCGACGACCACGGTGTCACCGGAGATGGCCACGGCGTTGCCGAACCCGTCAGACATACCAGCGTTGCTGGCCTTGAGAAACGCCTGCTGGCTCCAAGTGGTCCCGGACCGCGTGAAGACGTAGGCCGCGCCGGCGCTGTCGGCCAGCTCGTTGGGGGTCGGGTTCACGCCCGTCGTGCTGCTCGATTCGCCGGCAGCCCCGACGACCACCGTATTACCCGAGATGGCCACCGAGGCGCCGAAGTTATCGCCGTAGGTGAAGATCGGCGGAATGGCCATGAAATCCTCCACGGCGCCGCCCGGGTTGGAGGCTTTGAGATAGGCCTGTTGCGTCCAGTTGCCTCCGCTCAGGGTGAACACGTAGGCCGCGCCGGAATCGGTGGCCGACTCATTGATGGCCCCGTTCACGCCTGGGGTGCTGCCGTCCTCCCAGGGAGCGCCGATGACCACGGTATCCCCGGAACTGGACACCGCCACCGCGCCGCCGAAATTGTCGCCTGCTCCTGGATTGGAGGCTTTGAGATAAGCAGTTTGGTTCCAAGTCCCAGTGGTCCGGGTGAACACATAGACCGCGCCCGCGCCGCTGGCGCTGTTGTCCCCCTGGGTGGTGCTGGAGCTGGCCTCGCCGGGCGCGCCGATGACCACGGTGTCACCGGTGATGGCCACGGAGTAGCCGAATTTGTCATTCGCTTCGCGGTTGCTGGCGGTCAGCTTGGCCTGCTGGGCCCAAACGCCGGCGCTGCGCACATAGATGTAGGCCGCGCCGCCGCTGCCTTCGAAGGGCATCCCCACCACGGCCGTGTCGCCGGAAATCGCGACGCTGTAGCCGAGGTTGTCACCAGCCGCCGTGGTCCCGCCCTTCAGGTAGGCTTGCTGGGCTGGCGTCGCAGCTTGGGCTTGCTGGCCAGCCGCCAGCAGCAGCCCGGCGGCGCAGAGCGTGTAGGCGGAGGTGAAGAAGCGCTGGAGGCGGGAGCGGTTATGCGGCTGATGGTTCATAAGGTAGCGGGGACAGAGATGGGGAGAGCGATGCGAGGGGAGCAAAAAGGAAATGGAAACACGGCCCGCAGGCGCAGTTTCCGGTGGAAAAGCAAAGCCCGGTGGGGACATTAAGATATACGTAGGTGGCTGACCGCATGTGCGGCCCTCAGCAAACACACCTGCATCTACTCAGAGCTACTACAATTGAGGCAGATGCTGCATTTTAATTCAAGCGTCGAATCGGCCCCAGCCGAGGAGAATTTCCTGAAGCCATTCGGCCCCGGCAAGTCCCAGCCAGTCCCGCGACCCGCAATCGCACAACAGCAGCCTGTGTGCTGCTGTTCTTTCCGCACTGCATGCACGCCAAAATGAAGCTGGAGCAGACTATAGATGACAAAACACCTACCGTAAGCTGCATGTAGTGGCGGCGGCCTGACAGGGCGCTTCTGATAGAGTGCCTGACACTGGCCCCCGAAATCTCCCTAGCCATGAACCTAGGTTGGTAGGGCGGGCTGTCCTCAGCCCGCCGTCGCCCACCCGGACGCCCTTGCACCTCGGCGGCGCGGTGAGGACACCGCGCCCTACCTTAGCGGGTCAGTTGGCTTTCCCGGCGCGCCGAGGGCACCTCCGGCCAAGTCAACAGCGGTTCCAGCCAATCCCTCCCCGGTTTGGTTGGAGTCGGCCCCGGTTTGGTCGGGGTGGCGGCGGGTTTGGTCGAATGTGCGGCGGGTTCCGTTGCGGTTGGCTCCATCACCAAAAGAGTCTCGGTAGTCACCAAACGACTTGTGGGCGTCACCCAATACTTTCAGTCTGTGACCCAGCGTCTTGCAGTCGTCACCTGAGGCATTGTGGCCGTGACCCAGCAAGGTTAGGGCGACACCCAGAGGTCGAAGCGGACTCGCATTGAACCGAACCGGGCGCAACTTGAACCGAACTGAGGGCAAGTTGAACCAAACCACGCCACGGTTGCCCTGGACCGCGCGGGCATTGAACGGAAGCGCGCCCGACGCAAACTGGTCTGACCGTCCGCTAGGCCCAGGCTGAACGGGTTTGAGCGACTACAAAAAAAACTTCGCCGGCCACCAGATTTCCCCTTGCGCGATCGCAAAAGGTGAGTTTCTTGTCCCCCGACAAGCCACGGAAGTCTTTCAAGCATGAATCAGGGACGAGGCTTAATCACGTCGGCGAAAGGCCGACACGTAAAGTTTCTGGTTCATGGGGGACCGCCTTGAGTGAGGCGATCCACAAGGAGGCTGGCCGTGGTCAAACGACCGCAACACCAACCAAACTATGAGTGAGTATTGGGAGCCAAACTATCACCGTGGCCAGCAGAGCAACGGTGTCTGTGTCACCTTTGCCCCCGGCTTTGTCTGGGGCGAAGTCACGCTGGCCAGTCACACCGCCGATGTGACCGGCCTGCAAACCAAGGCCAACGAACGCGACGTGCAGCAGGATGCGCTGGACGTGGCCCGCCTGAACCGGAACGCCAACCTCAAGTTCATGGAGGATTTGTGCGTGCGCTTCCCCCGCAAGCTGGAGGGCGACCTCGCGGCGGCCGACCCGCTGCACGCGGAGATCGCGGATCTGCGCGACATCACCCCCGACACGCCCGACAAGATCACCCAGCGCACCCGTCGCACGGTCTCGCTGTGGAAGCGGATCAACGCGCTGCGGGCCGCCCAGGTGCCGCCCGTGGGGGCGTTCCAAGTGGGGGCGAACGTGGTGGCGGATCTGGAGACGGCGCTCAACAACCAGAACACGCTGATGCAAGGCGTGGAGAACGAGCGCGGCAAGCTGACGCAGAAGAGCGAGGCCCTGCGCGCGTTGTCCACCAAGGTGGACGTGAACAACAAACGGTGGTTCGCCGCCTGGGAGGGCGAGTTCCCCGCCGGTTCGCCCGAGCGCGCCGCGCTCTCGCAAATTGATACGGGTTCACCCACCCCGTTGCCCGACGCGCTGGAGATCAACACGGCGGTGGTGCAACCGCCGGACCGGGTGGTGCTCACCTACGTGGCGGGCGGCGGGGATCACGCCACGAGCTTCAAGCTCAAGTGGAAAATCGAGACGGTGGACACGGACTTCGTCCACGAGGCCGTGCTGAACCTCGTGGGCCAGACCGTGACCATCGCGAATGCCGCCGGCAAGACGGTGAGCTTCATCGCCGTGGCGACCAACAGCACGGGCAGCACGAACAGCGCGGCAAAGCAGGTGGCGATGCCGTGAGGCGGACAGTTGAGAGTTGAAGGTTGAGAGTTGAGAGGGATGCGCCTCGGTGCAAGCACGCGCCGGTTCAAGCCGGTGGGGGCCGAGCGCACTCCCTCTCCCTCGGAGGGAGAGGGACAGGGTGAGGGTGAAAACGTGGCAGGGTAGTGATGTGCGGATGCATCCGAACGCAGGTGCTTTCCTCCCTCACCCCTGCCCTCTCCCGCTGGGAGAGGGAGTTACGCAGTCCGCCACTGGGCCAATCATTCCCCATCGTCCTTCCACCCGACTCTCCACTATCAACTCCCCCGCTCTAAATGTCCCACGGCCTTGTCCGCCGGCACGCGGCGGAGGCCCGGACCATGAAGGATCAAATCTTCCCGCGGGCCGCCGCCGCCTGGACTTCGCGGTAGGAGTGGAGGAACAGATCGTTGTCCGAGACCGTCTTCTGCACGATGGAGCCCATGCTGCTCAGGTCGGCCTTGTTGACGACGGCATGCACGCTCTGCTGGAAGGCCTGCATCACGTTCATCGTCTGATGGCGGTCGCTGATCAGCACGGCGACCGTGTGACGGCGGCGGGCCATGGGCATCCATTGCAGCGTGCGCAAGGTCACGTTCTCCTCGGGCGTGCGGGCGGCGAAGAGCTCCTCCACCACCACGAGCTGGTAATTCAACGCGGAAAACCGCCGCATGAAGTCCTCGTGATTGCTGGCGACGTGCAGCTTGTAGCCGCATTCCAGCAGGATGGTCTGGACGTTGGCGAGGACTTCCAAGCTGCTGACGGCCAGCAAAGCAGGCTTGTCATCGGGGCTGATGAATTCGTATTCGGCGAAGTTCTGGCTCATAGGGTGCGGGAAAGGTCAGGTTCAGGATCGGAAAAACGAGCGGGAGGGGAAACAGGCACGGGTTGCTCCGGATCGCCATCCTGCTCCTTGGGATTTCATTTCAGCTTCAAGGTGAGTGGCGGCGGCGCGGCGGCGGGGGTGCCGGGTGCCGGACCATCCTTCTTCATGCCCAGGCTCGCCACGTTCGAGGTCACCTCGCCGCGCTTTTTCTTGATGTTGTCGATGCCCCGTGAGGTGGGGCCGCGCTTGCTGCAGTAGAGGAGCGCGGTCTCCTCGGTGACGAGGTTCTGCTCGAACGCCTCCTGGCAGGCCTGGTCGAAGCTCTTCCAGCCGAAGGTGTAGCTGGCCTCGATGATCTCGTAGAACGTCTTGCCCTCGCTTTCGCCCTGCAGGATGGACTCCCGGGTGCGCACGCTGTTGCCCATGATTTCGAGCAGCGCCTGCCGGCCGCCGCCCACCTTGGGCGCGAGGCGCTGGCTGACGACCCAGCGGAGGGTGTCCGCGAGGCGCTCGCGAATCTGCTCCTGCTCGCTGGTCTCGAACATGCCGAGAATGCGGTTGATGGTCTGGCCGCAATCAATCGTGTGCAGCGTGCTCACGACCAGGTGGCCGGTCTCCGCAGCGGAGAGGCCCAGCTCGACGGTCTCGCGATCGCGCATTTCGCCGACGAGAATCACCTTGGGCGCCTGGCGCAACGCGGCGCGCAGACCGCTGGAGAAGCGGTCGAAGTCCGTGCCCAGCTCCCGCTGGTTGAACGTGGCCTTCTTCTGCGGGTGCACGAACTCGACGGGATCCTCCAGCGTGACGATGTGGATGGACTTGGTCTCGTTGTATTCGTTGAGGAGCGCGGCAAGGGTGGTGGACTTGCCGGAGCCGGTCGCGCCAGTCACCAGCACCAGGCCGGTCTTTTCCTTGGCGATGTCCTTGAAGACGGGCGGGAGCTTGAGCTGGTCCAGCGTGGGGATCTGGGTGTTCAGCTTGCGGAGGACGCAGGAGTAGTTGCCGCGCTGCGAGAAGATGTTCACGCGGAAGCGGGCCTTCTGCCCCAGGCTATACGAGGAGTCGCAGGAGCCAGTGCGGATGAGATCCTCCGTGAGCCGGCGGCTGCCGCCGACGAGGTTCAGGGCGATTTGCTCGGTCTGGAACGGTGTGAGCTTGTCCACCGGCGGGTTGATGGGCACGCCGACGAGCTGGCCGGAGTTCTCCACCTGGAGCGGCTTGTCTGCGGTGATGTTGAGGTCGGACACATCCTTGTTGGAGTCCAACATCGTGGTGAGGATGTAGTCGAGTTCGTTGGTGCGCATAATCGAATCAGTTGGTTAGCTGCTGCGTTCCCACACAATGCCAGTGATTAGCCCGGTGATAATGGCACCGGCCACGAGAAAGGTTCGCAGGCCTCCTGCGGGCATGAAGTTGTAGGCTAGGAAGACAGCGCCAAAGGCGACCAGCATGACCACGAAGAAACGCCAGTGCTACACCACATTGATGAAGTCCAGCAAGTCTCCGAGCCATTCCAGCAAGTTCATTGGCCTGTCGGGTCATTCGCTCAATCCGCGTCGCCGTTCGACCGCGCCTCTTCCTGTTCCGCCGGCGTGAGGAAGGGGAAGAATTTCTTCTTGTCGAGCGACTTGTCGAAGGCGTCCTTCGCCGCGATGCGCTTCATGCGCAGGTGATCCATGATCGAGTCATCGAGCGGCGTGTTGCCGAGCTTCTTGCCGACCTGAATCATGCCGGGAATCTGGTGCGTCTTGCCTTCGCGCACCATGTTCGCCACGGCGGTGGTGAACACGAGAATCTCCAGCGCCGCCACGCGGCCCGGCTTGTCGATGCGCTTGAAGAGGTTCTGAGCCACCACGCCCTTGAGCGCCTCGGAGAGCGTCGCGCGCACTTTGTTCTGCTGGTCGGCGGGGAACACGTCGATGATACGATCCACGGTCTTCGCAGCACTCGGGGTGTGCAGCGTGCCGAAGACCAGGTGGCCGGTGCTCGCCGCCGTGAGCGCGAGTTCGATGGTTTCCAAGTCGCGCATTTCGCCGACCAGAATGATGTCCGGGTCTTCGCGCAGCGCGCCCTTGAGCGCGGAGGCGAACGACTTCGTGTGCATGCCCACCTCGCGGTGGTTTACCAGGCAGCCCTTGCTCTGGTGGACGAACTCAATCGGATCCTCGACGGTCAGGATGTGGTCGTGGCGGTTCTTGTTCGCGTAATCAATCATCGCCGCCAGCGTGGTGGATTTACCGGAGCCGGTGGGGCCGGTGACGAGCACGAGCCCCTTGTGCATCATGGGGAACTTCTTCAGCACCGGCGGCAGCGGGGCGTCGAACTTCTCGAAGTCCTCGAAGGAAAGCACCGTGCTGGGAATCTGGCGGAACACGGCGGAGCAGCCGTATTTCTGGTTGAAGAAGTTCGCGCGGAAGCGAGCCTGGCCGGGGATTTCGTAGCCGAAGTCCACGTCGCCGGTTTCCTCGAACTGCTTCACTTTGATTTCCGGGGCGATTTCGTAGAGCATCGCCTTAAGCGCGTCGCTCTCCAGCGGCGGGTAATCCACGCGGCGCAGTTCGCCGCTGATGCGCAGAATCGGCGGGCTGCCCGAGGCCATGTGCAAGTCGGAAGCCTTCTGCTGCATCATCAAGCTGAAGAACGCGTCAATTTTGGCCATTAGTGCTTTTGGTTTTGTGTTGGGCCGTGTCTTAGCCAATTCGCCAGCGGACTGCAAGGTTTCGCCGCCGCTGGAGGTGTTGCTCCGCGAGGAAATCGCGCGCGCCGGGCCAGTCTCGTTCGCACGCTTCATGGAAGTGGCGCTCTACCATCCGGAGCATGGCTACTACGAACACCGCCCGAACGTCGTGGGGCGGCAAGGCGACTTCTACACGAGTGTCAGTGTCGGGCGGCTCTTTGGAGAGCTGCTGGCCTTCCAATCAGCCGAGTGGTTCGACGAGCTTGACGCCCGGAACTCCGCGCGCGAACCGCTCCAAATCGTCGAGGCCGGGGCGCACGATGGCCGGCTTGCGGAGGATGTGCTGGTCTGGCTGCAACGCCACCGCCCCGTTCTCTGGGACCATCTCGAATACTGGATCATCGAACCTTCCGCGCGTCGCCGCGCATGGCAAGGCGACCGGCTGAGGGCGTTTGCCCCGAAAGTCCGGTGGTTCAATGCGTGGGAAGATCTGCCAGCCACAGGCGTGCGGGGAATCATCTTCGCCAACGAACTGCTCGATGCCTTCCCGGTGCATCGGCTGGCTTGGAATCAGGCGACTGGCCGCTGGATTGAGTGGGGGGTAACCACTGCGGAAGGCGGCTTCGTATGGACGCCCTTGCCGGAATTGCATCCCGCTGTGACGGAGTTGGCGGACCCTGCCGCCGCACTGGGAGACATGGACGCCAGCGAGCGGCAGACTGCGTGGCTGGCCATCGCCCCGCTCCTGCCGGACGGGTTCATCATTGAGCGGGCCCCGACCGCACTGCACTGGTGGACCGCCGCCGCCAGCCGTCTCAAGCACGGCTGGCTGTGGACACTGGACTATGGCCATCGAACCGGAGTCTCGCTGAACCCAGCCAAACCACACGGCACGCTGCGCGCCTACCGCAATCACCAGCTCGTCGAAGAGTTGCTGGCCGCCCCCGGCACACAAGACCTCACGGCCCATGTGGATTTTGCCGCCGTGGCCAGCGCCGGTGAACGGTCCGGCCTGACCACTGTGGAGCTGGCCGAGCAATCCCGCGTCTTCACGCGGATTGCGCAGCGGGCCATGCAGACCCCGGGTATTTTTGGCGAGTGGACGCGCGAGCGCACCCGTCAGTTCCAAACCCTCACGCACCCGGACCATCTCGGCGGGAGCTTCACGGCCCTCGTGCAATCCCGCGCCTAGCCAGACGCGAAAGGGCTGTTCGTCACGGACATGGTGGGAGGACGGAAGGCCTTCCTTGCAGGCCCGGCGCCGACCAATCTCCAAAGCCCGGTCTCTCGCGGGGACGCTTGCGGCACGGCCGGCTGGAGGCTGGCGCTACGTATCACCGGCGGCCCCACCGGCTCGGCTTCGGGGGACAGCGCAATACGCCCCAAGTCCTGAATCAGAGGCTGGGGCTTGCGGTTGGCTCCCAACTTTGCAACTGTTGCCTGACACAAGCCACTTAATGATGCATCGCCCGCCCGGCAATTCCCTGCAATGGCGCGTGGCAGTCTTGGGACTGCTGATGCTTGGCCATGCTCCGGCCACCTTCTCAAGCAGAGCTGCCGAGGGTTATCTCAAGGCTCCCGAGCCCATCGGCGAACTGCTCTCCGCCCCACCACCGCCCACGGTGCTGTTCAACCTCACGCGCGACCGCATGCTGGTGCAGCGCACGGAACGGCATCCGCCACTCGCAGATCTGGCTGAGCCCTTGCTCCGGCTGGCCGGCCTCCGCATCAATCCGGTCAACAACGGCCCCCATCGCACCGTGCGTTGTCTGGACTTGGGGCTGCAAACCATGCCCGATGGCAAGGAGCGCAAGCTGACCCTGCTCCCGAATTCCCGCATCAGCACCCCCGCGTGGTCGCCAGACGGCAAGCAATTCGCCTTCCTTCGCTATGGGTCACGGGAAGTGGAACTCTGGGCTGGCGATGGCACCCGGGGCTCGTTGCGACGCTTGCGCGGCGGAATCAACGCCACGTTTGGCGAACCGTTCCAGTGGATGCCCGACAGCCAGACCTTGCTCTGCCAGACCGTGGTGGCGAACCGTCCCAAGCCTCCGATTGAGCCACGCGTGCCCGATGGCCCGCTGGTGCAGGAGACCACCGCCCGCATCTCGCCCGCCCGCACTTTCCAAGATTTGCTGGATTCACCCCACGACGAGGCCCTGTTCGATTATTACGTCACGTCCCAGCTCGCCGTCGTGCAAGCCCGCTCGGGTGAGAGCCAGCCGCTCGGAACCCCGGGCATCTTTGCCACCCTGACCCCTTCGCCGGATGGCCGGCTGTTGCTCGTCTCGCGCATTGAGCGCCCCTATTCCTACCAGCTTCCCGCGACCATGTTCCCGAGGGTGGTGGAAGTCTGGGATCTCACCGGAAAAGTCGCCTTTCAACTCGCCAAGCTCCCGCTCGCGGAGGAAGTGCCCATCGGCGGAGTGCGCGCCGGACCGCGGAATTACCACTGGTGTCCCACCAAGCCCGCGACCTTGGCATGGGTGGAAGCCCTGGATGGCGGCGACCCACGCCGACGCGTGACTCACCGGGACCGGATCAAGCTGCTGACCGCCCCGTTCACCGACCCGCCCAGCGATCTGATGGACGTGGAGCACCGCTTTCAGAACCTCACCTGGACCGAACGCCGCGATGTCGCGTTGGTGCGCGAGTTTCAAGCGGGCCGCCGCTGGCACCGCACCTGGCTCATCAATCCCAGCGCGCCCGCTGAACCGCCCAAACTCCTCTGGGATCTCGCCGCGCAAGACCGCTACTCCGACCCCGGCTCTCCCCTGCTCCGCAGCCTCACCAACGGCCACCGGGTCGCCCGGATCCACGAGGACAACCTGTATCTGGTGGGAGCGGGGGCCAGCGCGGAAGGCGAGCGGCCGTTCCTGGACAGCTTCAATCTGACGACACTCCGCTCCGAACGCCTCTTCCAGAGCGATGACACCAGCCATGAATCGGTCATCGGCCTCATCAAACCCGATGCCTCGCAATTTCTCACCCGGCGCGAATCCACCACCCGGCCGGCGAACTACTTCATCCGCACGCTGGCCGACGGCGCCCGCAAACCACTCACCGACTTCTCGGACCCCGCGCCGCAATTGCGCGGCATCCGCCGGCAATTGGTGAATTACCAGCGCGCCGACGGGGTGCCGCTCTCCTTCAAGCTCTTCCTGCCAGCCGATTACCAGCCCGGCCAGCGACTGCCCACGATTCTTTGGGCCTATCCGCGCGAGTTCAACGATGCCGACACCGCCGGCCAGACCAGCAGCACGCTCAACCGCTACACGACCTTCAGCGGGGCCAGTCATCTCTTCCTCGTCACGCAAGGCTACGCGGTCCTCGACAACGCCACGATGCCGGTCATCGGCGACACCAAGCGGGCCAACGACACCTTTCTGGAGCAGGTCATCTCCAGTGCCAAGGCCGCCGTGGACAAGGCGGTGGAAATGGGCATCGCGGACCCCAACCGCATCGGCGTGGCGGGACACAGCTACGGAGCCTTCATGGTGGCCAACCTCATGGCGCACACCGACATGTTCCGCGCCGGCGTGGCGCGCAGCGGGGCCTACAACCGCACCCTCACCCCGTTCGGCTTTCAGAACGAGCGGCGCACGCTCTGGGACGCGCCCGAAATTTACAACCGCGTCTCCCCCTTCATGTTTGCTCACCGCATCAATGAACCGCTGCTGCTCATTCATGGCCTCGCGGACAACAACGCCGGGACGTTCCCCATGCAAAGCGAGCGGCTCTACCAGGCCATCCGGGGCAACGGCGGCACTGCCCGCCTCGTCCAGTTGCCGCACGAGAACCACAACTACGAGGCCCGCGAGAGCGTTGAACACGCGCTGGCCGAGATGATCCGCTGGTTCGACAAATACGTGAAACAGGCACCCGAACCACCGCCCAGCTTCACCCCCAGCGACCTGCCCGCGCCGTGAAACGCGACGCGCGTCCCATTGCTCTTGGATCATCGTGGTGCACCGGCTGAGTTGCAAAGGGGGGGGAACGCGGTGATTGATTCCCACCTGGCAAGAATTTCGTTCCCGCTCCGTCCGCCTTGTGCTTCGCTTTCCGCCAGACCATGAACACCGCATCCCGCCGCCGCTTTCTTCAAGCCGCCACCGCCACGCTGCTGGCCGCTCCCGCCGTTAATGCGATCCAGCCGTTGGGCCGGACGGGCAAAGCCCGGCTGCAACTCAGCCTCGCCGCCTACTCGTTCCGCGAGTTTTTCACCAACACGCAGCGCCCCGGGGCCAAGAACCCGCCGCCCGCTGACCAGGTCATGGACATGTTCAAGTTCATCGACTACTGCGCGGCACACGATTGCGACGGCGCGGAGCTGACCAGCTACTTCTTCCCCAAGGAACTCTCCACCGACTACCTCGTGCAGGTGCGCCGCCATGCGTTTCTCAAGGGCGTGGCTGTCAGCGGCACGGCCATTGGAAACAACTTCTCGCATCCCAAACGCGCGAAGCGGGACGAGGAAATCGCCAAGACCAAGCAGTGGATTGACCGAGCGGCGGTGCTGGGCGCACCGCACATCCGCGTCTTCGCCGGACAGACCAAGGAACTCAGCCGGGAGGAGGCCGACAAGCTGGTCGTCGCCGCACTGGAGGAATGCTCCGATTACGCCGGTCAGAAGGGCATCTTTCTGGGCATTGAAAACCACGACGCCATCGGCAGTGCCGAGCATCTGCTCAAGCTCATCAAGCAAGTCAACAGCCGCTGGCTGGGCGTGAACCTGGACTCGGGCAACTTCCGCACCGTCGATCCCTACGCGGACTTCGCTGAGTGCGCCCCTTACGCCGTCAACGTGCAGCTCAAGACGGAAATCAACCCCGTGGGCGGAGCAGCCAAAGGACCACAGCCAGCGGACCTGCCGCGCTTCGTCAAGCTGCTGCGGGAGGCACACTACCAAGGCTTTGTAGCCTTGGAGTTTGAAGGCAAGGAAGCCCCCTACACAGCCATCCCCCCGGTGCTCAAGCGGCTCCGGGAGTTGTTTGCCGCGTAAGGCGTGGCGTTGGGAAAGGCCTGCCCGTATTGACTGTCCTACCGGCCCAGAGCCCAGGACGCATCGTTCGCCCCGCCATAGGTTACCGCACTGGTCATGGGCAGAGTTTCGACATGCCCATCCATGAAGGAAATGACGGAATACCGCATGTGGTGGATGCCAATGTTCGGGGCGTGCCAATAAACCGGATAATTGAGTGGGTTGTGCCGGTCATTGTCCCCTTGCGAGTTGTTGAAGGTCAGATTGGCGCATCCCGGGGTGGGCATATAAGGACGTCCGTCATCTGCATCGAATGAAAACACTCGCTGGTCTGGTTTCTGAACCAAGGACATCTTGAATGGATTATGAATGGGGCCGTTGAAAGTTCCACCATCACCAGCCACAGGGGAATTCCCGTTGTCCGTTCCTGGCCCCATGCCAATGATGCCCAAGTAGGGATTCACCCGATATTGAGACTGGGCGATCCACTCCACGCCAAAGGAAGTTGTGGCGATAAATGGCTGAGGGGCTGTCTGCGGAAAAGCAGGACAACTGAAGCTTTTCAGGCCAGCCAGAAAACGTCCCAGCAACGATGCTCCGTTCACCGCACCGTAAACCGTGGTGTTATAGGGGCCAGATGGAGGATTCACACTTGGAGACATCCATGAGAACACCAAGTTTTCATCCTGTTCACCCGCATAGAGATTCAGAGCCAATGCCATCTGCTTGTTGGAGTTGGTGCATTGGCCACCTTTGGCCTTGGATTTGGCCTTGCTCAAGGCCGGCAAGAGCATCCCCGCCAGAATCGCGATGATGGCGATGACGACCAGCAACTCGATGAGCGTGAATCCATCTGCCGATTTGCGCCGCAGAGCAGGAAGAAAGCTAACCGTCATAGTTTTGCCTGAAATTTGTGGTCCATTGTGCGCCTCCCGCATTTGTGGACCGCCGCTTACAATGTCCGTTCGGCTTTAGAAACGCCAGTTTCGCAATCTCCGACGCGCCCGTTGAACGACCATTCAGTAAACCATCAGCCGTCGCCGGACATGGTGGCAGCACAACCGCTCGGCCGCAAAGAACAACAAGGAGACGAGCCGGGGAAGCGACCGAGAAGTTGCCATCATGGGGCCTTCAAAACGTTGTAAACTCGGGCGAACCACTGCGCTGGCGTCTCCGTGCCGCTTGGAGCAGGCGGTGGGGGAATGCGTCCCACGATCGCAACTTGGATGACCCCGCTGGCAACCAGTGTATCCACCAAGGGTGATTGCGTTCCTACCATGAGGATTTTCGCCTTGCTTCCCTTGAGTATGGCGAGGTCACTCGGAGGAAGGCTCTGCGGAAAATTAAGGAACATAACCAAAGCTCCCGCACCATCACCGAGACTGGCGATTTGTTGGGCCTGCCCCTCGGGCCATAATCGGGGGTCACCGGACATGTCACGCTTGAGTTCCTTCACCTCTTTGAGAGTCACCCCCTTGATCTTTGCCAAACCGGCCTTGAAGCCTTTGATCTGTGCGTCGTTGTTTGGATTTTTGGTCCCATCGAGTGTTTCCACCACCACAACTACGCTTCCATTTCCGTTGATCAATTTGGCCGCCGCCGTCGCTGCGGACGCTCCAATAAATTCGAAAGGCTTCGGATTTCCACGCGAGGTCCCCTCGGAATTGAAACTAACCAGCCGAAGAGTGGCCCCGATGACTGCTAAGACGGCTATGATGGCTATGGTGATTGATTTCTTGTCCATATTCTAAGGATTCCGCACTGCGGAAGTGAGCGTGAGACCAGATGGCGCAATGATCCAAGATCGGTTGTGCCTAGGATGCTGCCAGTAAAGAACCCGGATGCCGTTTCCTAGCAAGCACCGACGTCACTGCAGACTTTCCCGAAACTACTTTTTTAAATCCCAACCATTGTCGTTGGCTGTGCCCGTGGGGATGCCACCAAAGGTTAGGGGACTAGTCGGTGGCACCACGTCAACCGACCCGTCCATGAACACGATGCCCGTCCGTCTGCCGTGCGGGACCCCGATGTTTGGCATGGCATACCCCAGAGTGTAGTTCATCGGATCAGTCGGATCACCACCGGGACCGCCGGTGTAAACACATCCGGTGGCGGCGGTAAAATTACCTGGAGTCAAGCAATAGGCATAATGAACCATGCAGCCAGCGTTGGCCGTAGTCATCGACGCAGTGTCGAACGCCAGCACCTTGTCTTTGGGATTGTTGACCACCGTCATCCTGATACCAGGGAATGGGTTACCAGGCGGACTCCAACCCAAGCCCTGCCCGCCCAGATACGGATTGAGGCGATAGCGTTGATTCGCGACGTAATTTATCTTTCCGGCGGTTAATACGACGGTCGGAATGTAGTTCGGGTTGCGGTGGTCCTGCGCCGGGCAGTCGTAGTTGCTGTTGCCACCTGTTCCCACTGGGTTCGCTCCGGCAACGAGATTTGGCGTAAGTGGCGGCACGGCCAGGTATGGCGACAGCAACGACCCGCCACTAGTGGCGTTATAGTAAGGCTGGCCGCTGTTGGGCAAGGCCGGGTCAGGGCCCCACCAAGCGTAGGGCAGCTTTTCGTCGCCCTCACTTGCGTAAAACTGCACGGCAAGTCCCCACTGCTTCTGGTTGTTAATGCAAACCGACCCCTGCCCCTTCTTCTTTGCGCTGGCCAGAGCCGGAAGAAGCATTCCTGCCAAGATCGCGATGATGGCGATAACAACGAGGAGTTCGATGAGAGTGAAACCACGCGAAACTCCATGCAACCGGGACCGTGAAGTTAGAGCATTCATGAGTGGCACTTGGGTTTTTCAAATACTGACAAGCCCTATCATGATGTCAACTGCACGATGAAACGAAGGTATCCGCTTGACGCTGGTCGGTAGTGACTTCGCAATCTCCGAAGCACCATGCGCGCCGTCATTCAGCGGGTTTCACAGGCCAACGTCACCATCGCCGGCCAGGTAAAGAGCGTCATCGGCCAAGGACTGCTCGTTTTGATTGCCGTGGAGGACGCCGACAACCGGGAGGACATCGAATGGCTGGCGGGAAAGATTATCCGACTTCGCATCTTCCCCGATGAGGCCGGGCTGATGAACCGATCAGTTCAGGAACTCGGCGGCGACGTGATGGTGGTCAGCCAGTTCACCCTCTTCGCCAGCACGAAGAAAGGGAACCGGCCTTCCTACCTGCGCTCGGCCAAGCCTGAAGTGGCCATTCCGGCTTATGAGAGCTTCGTCGCACAGCTCGCGTTGGAACTCGGCAAACCAGTCCACACCGGTGAATTTGGCGCGGACATGGAGGTGGCGCTGGTGAACGACGGCCCTGTGACGATCGTGATGGACACCCGGGCGCGGGAATGACGCCGACGCCCCAAGGAGGGGTTTATGAAACCACCAATGGAACGAACCAACCCGAAGCAACCGGCGGGGAGCTTGGACTCCATTGGTGTTCATTGGTGTCCATTCGAGGTTAAGAGGATTCCCCAGCGTTTCACCGAGTTCCAGCAAGAGCCAAAAAACAACGACCTCCGCCTCCGACGTTGCGGTTGGCAGATTGCCTTGGCAACCTTCACACCATGTTTTCACTGAAAGATAAAATCTCGCTCGTGACCGGCGCCGGCTCGGGCATCGGTGCCGCCATCGCCCAAACCTTCGCCACCGCCGGTGCGTTCGTGTTTGTCACCGACCGGGATGAGAAGGCCGGCGCTGACACCGTGCAACGCCTGCGGGCCGCCGGTGGCCAAGGCGAGTTTCTGGCGCTCGACGTGGCCAGCGAGGCCGACTGCGAACGCGTCGCGACCGCCGTAAAGTCCTGCTTCGGCCGGCTCGACGTGCTGGTGAATAACGCCGGCATTGGCCATGTGGGCACGATGCTCACGACCACGGGCGTGGACCTCGACCGCCTCTACTCCGTCAACGTGCGCGGCGTCTTCAATGTCACCAAGGTTTTCCTCCCCGGCATGGTGGAGCGCAAATCTGGTTCCATCGTGAACATCGCGAGCATCGGTGCCGTGGTTGGCGTGAAAGACCGGTTGGCCTACGTCACGACCAAGTTCGCCATCGCCGGCATGACCAAGGCGCTGGCCCTCGATCACGCGCTCGACGGCGTGCGTGCGAACGCCATTTGTCCGGGCCGTGTCGAGACGCCGTTCGTCACCGGCTGGCTCAAGAAATATCCTGATCCCGAGAAGGCCTACCGCGACGCCTGCGCCACGCAGGCCGTGAACCGCATGGGCAAGCCCGAGGAAATCGCCGCCGCCGCGCTTTACCTGGCCAGCGACGAAGCGGGCTTCGTGACCGGCACGGAGTTCATCATCGACGGCGGGTTTAGCGCGGGGAAGTGAGGCGATTGGAGAGTGGCGTGTCGCATATCAGCCGCGCCCAGGCCAAATCCACTTACTCCAGCCGCTTCAACCGAAGATTCCGCATGACGCTGGTGGTCTGGTAGGTGGCGATGCCCAGCGGGACGGACTCCTCGATTTCCCCAAAGCGCATCGAGATGCGGCGATCCTTGATGTCCTGATCCACGATCTTCTCGTCATTAATCCAGGCTTCAAGTTTCGTGGGGGTCACCTTCATGCGGATGGTGAACCACTTGTCTTTCGGAAAGGTCAGGAACTTGGTCGTGTCGTTCTCCGAGGCGTCGAGTCCGTCGATGCTGGAGATGCCCACCGTCGCGCCGCCCCAGCCGCCGAGCACGAGCGTCGCGTGGTTGGTGCCGACGGGAAACGTAAGGCCGCAGAAGAAGTCGTTGCCCTGCACTTTCAGCGCTTCCAGCGTGATCTCGAAGTTTGTCTTGGGCACTGGGTTGGTAAACGTAAGGCCGCTGAGCGAAGCCCCCGCATTGATGACCAGCGCCGGCCCGCCACCGCGAAAGTTTGGGTCCACCGTCACCTCGCCACCACCGGCGAAGCCAGACAGCTTCCAGCCGGCCAGCGTCCGCCCATCGAAGAGACTTTGACCAGCGGCGGCGGGCGCAGTCTTGGCGGGAGCTGAAACCGGCTTCGACACGGTGCCAGCTTCGGCCTTGGTGCTCGAAGCACTACTGGGAGCACTGCAGCCCGCCCAGGCCACGGTGGTCGCAGCCAGGCACGGCAGGACACGCCGCCACCAGATGGAGACTGCGGCGGGGTGAGGTTGCAAGTCGCCGACAGGAAGGGAAGACGAGGTGACGTTGGGCTGGTTCATGAGTTCGGAGTTGGACGGTGCAAAAGTGCGTTTTCGACGCGGACGACAAGGACGGGCTTCACTTCGTGCCGGGTGCGCCTTTTGCCCAGGTGTAGCTGGCCTGACGCAATGCCCCGCTCAGCTTGAGGCTGCCATCGGCGAAGACTTCCAGCATTCCGGCAGCGGAGTTTTCCGGACCGGCCCCTTCGACCATGGCCATCAGCGTGCAGTAATGGATGCCGCCGACCTCGCGATAATCGTTGCGATGGTGATGGCCTTGGAAGACGGCGAGCACGTTGCCCGACTGCTCCAATATCTGACGCACAGCGGGAGCGCTCTTCACGGCGTATTCTCCGGTGATGTCCAGCCGCTGATGGACGAAGATCACGGTGGGCCGACGGGCAGCGGCCAGATCGTCGCGCAGCCAGTTGCGCTGCGACTCGGGGATGTCCGTGTCCGTCCACGTGAAGTTCTTCGCACCGTAAGCCGTGCCGTCGGCGCGATGGCAGGCGTCGAGGATGACGAAGTGGAAGCCGGCGTGATCGAAGGAGTGGGGGCTCCGCTTCGCCGCACAGTGACTGTAAAACTGGTCCTTGGTCAGCGACCAGACGCAGTGGTTGCCCAGGACGTAGTGTCGCGTGCCCCGGAATTTCGCGAATTCAGCCTCGATGGTCTTCAGGTGGGCGATCTCACCTTCGACCGTGGCAGCCTCATCAATGAAGTCCCCCAGCTCGACAGCAAAGTCCGCCTTGCCCTCGTTGAACTGCGCCACGGCCGCGCGGACTTTTGCGAGCGAATCGCGGTAGTGGCGCTTGCCCTTGGCCGGGATGTCCGCGTAATGCGCGTCGGTGAGCAACCCGATGCGCGCCACGGGAGCAGCCGCCTGACTGGCCGCCTGCGAATTGCGGAGCCCCGCCGCCGTGAGCAGCAGCGAGCCCCGGAAGATAAAAGCCCGGCGGCCCAAGCGGTGGCAAGGTCGGTCGTGGTTCATGCGCGCAGCATCCTTGGGTGATGCCTGGCCTTCAATCCGAATCCATGGTCGCTTTCGGCAAGGCGCTTCCAGCGCCTCCGCGGAGGGGTGGGACTGCCACGACAAACGCCTTTGAACTTTGCGTGGCCGGCCTTTAGCCTCGCGGCCCATGTCGCAGATGCTCAAGTCCTCCAGCGCGATGGGGGCGGCCACGCTCCTGAGCCGCGTGCTGGGCATGGTGCGGGAGATCGCCTACGCACGCTTCATGGGCGATGGCTGGGTGGCGGGCGCGTTCACGCTGGCCTTCACAATTCCCAACCTGTTCCGCCGCCTGCTGGGCGAAGGCGCGCTCACGGCGGCCTTCATCCCCATCTTCAAGGAGAAGGAGAAAACCGCCGCCGAGGCCGAGGTGTGGCGCGCGGCCAACGCGGTGATCTCGGCCTTGGTGATCTTCGCGACGGCGGTAATCGCAATCGTGCTCGTCGGGCTGTCGCTCGCGCTGGCCACGACGCAGTTCGACGCAAAGACGCGGCTGATGCTCGAACTCTTGCGGGTGATGTTTCCCTACATGCTGCTGGTGTGCCTCGCGGCCGTGTTCATGGGGTTGCTGAACGCGCGCGGGCATTTCTTCATCCCGGCGCTGGGCGCAACGCTGCTCAACGTGGTGATGATTGCCAGCGTGTTCCTCGCCGCACCCCGGTTCGGCCCCAAGCTGGACGAACAAGTTTTTGCGCTCGCGTTCGGCGTGCTGCTGGCGGGCGTGGCGCAGGCGGCGTTTCAACTTCCCGCACTTCGGCGCGAGGGCTGGCGACCCGCTTGGGTGACGCCGTGGCGTGATGAGACGGTGCGCGTGGTCGTGCGCAAGATGGTGCCAGGCATGGTGGGCGTGGCGGCGTTTCAACTGAACGTGACGCTGGTGCAGCTCGTGTCGTTCTGGGTGGACCCGGTCATCGTCGCGTCCTTCAGCTACGCGGTGCGGCTGATGGAACTGCCGCAGGGGGTGTTCGGCATTTCCCTGGCCACGTATCTGTTGACGAGTCTTTCAGGGCTGGCGGCGGAGAAGAAATTTCCCGAGTTTCGGGCCGCGCTCGGGCAGGGATTGTCCTATCTCGTCGTGATCAACGGCTTGGCGACCGTGCTGCTCATGGTGCTGGCGGAGCCCATCGTGCGGCTGTTGTTTGAGCGCGGCCAGTTCGGACCGGAATCCACCTGGCGGGCGGCAACGGCGCTCCTGTGCTTGGCTCCGGGTTTGCTGGCGTTTTCGATGGTGAACATTCTGGCCCGCGCGTTCTACGCGCTGGGTGACACGCAGACGCCGATGAAGGTGAGCGTCTTCTGCCTCGGCGCAAACTTGCTCCTCTCGGTTTTGTTCATCGGGGAGCTGCGGCAGGCCGGACTGGGGCTGGCCAACTCGTTGACCTCCGCGCTGAACGTCTGGCTGCTGCTGCGGGGGTTGCGCAAAAAGCTCGGGGAGCTGGAACTGGCCGCGGTGAAGCGGAGCATGAAGTCCGTCCTCGGAGCCATGATCGTGGGAGCCATCGTGGCGTTTGGCGTGCATCTGCTGTGGGATGCCCAGTTGGGCCACGGAACTCTGGCGTTGCGGCTGGGCGAGGTCTTCGTTCCCGCCGGCTTTGCCGCGTTGATGTATGGGGCGGTGTTGTGGGCGGACAAGCTCCCGGCGGCACTCGAAGTGGCGGCGTTGATTGGCCAGAAGCTGCGCCGGTCGCAGAGTTGAACGCGCCTGGCATTGCGCGGACGACCCGCCGGCCGCAAGAAAAGCTGCCGGGCTGCCATGCTGGCGCGGTTGCGTTGGCCCCGGCCTTCAGTTAAACCCGGTTCTGCGTGAAGCAAATCACCGACAAGATCCGCCGCGTGGGGTTGGTGGCCAATGTGGAGAAGGCCTCCTGCCGGGCGGTCGTGCAGCAAGCCATTCGCCTCGTGCGGGCCAGCGGGCGCGAACCGGTGGCCGATGCCGCGACAGCCCGGCTGGGCAATTTCAAGGTCGCCACTGCCACCGATGCGGCGGCAGTGGCCCGCGACACGGACCTGCTGCTGGTCTTCGGCGGTGACGGCACAATGCTCCGCGCAGCCCGCGAAACCGCTGCCTCCAAGACGCCATTGCTGGGAGTCAATCTGGGCGGACTAGGCTTCCTTACCGCGATCTCGGCCGGAGAATTTGCCCGGCAGTTGAAAACCGTCTGGGCGGGCGAGTTCACCGTGGACACACGGCCCTTGATGGAAGTCAGCGGGGCGCTGGCTGGTGGTTCGCTTGCACGACTGGCGCTAAATGACTTTGTGGTGAGTCGCGGCTCTGGGTCACGACTCATCGAACTGGAGGTCACGGTGGATGGCGAGGTGCTGACGCGTTACCGGTGCGATGGGTTGATCGTGAGTTCGCCTACGGGTTCCACGGCTTACTCCCTGGCGGCGGGCGGGGCGATTGTCAGCCCGAGCGCCGAAGTTTTCACCATCACTCCCATCTGCCCACACACCCTGTCCAACCGCTCGGTGGTGGTGGGCTTGAAGACCGTCGTCACCATCCGCGCCTTGAACAGCCGCATCGAGACGCTGCTCTCGGCTGACGGCGAAGTGGTGGCCCCGCTCGCGGCTGGCGAGACGGTGCAGATCCGCCGCAGCGGACATTCCGTCCGGTTGCTGCACCTGACCGGGGATTCATTCTTCAAGACCCTGCGACGGAAGTTGAACTGGAGCGGGGCCAACGTGTGAAGCCGGTGTAATTCACACTTTTCTTTTTCAGCGATTAAGCCAGTCTGCGAATCGCAACCTGAACCTGACATCGCTCGTCGTCGCCTGTTTTTCGAATGGTCCGCCTTAAAGACATCGCCTACCAAGCCGGGGTTTCCATCATGACTGTGTCCAAGGCCCTGCGGGACGCCAAGGACATCTCCGTCGCCACCAAGGCGCGGATTCAGCAGATGGCGCAAGAGATGGGCTATGTGCCGGACGCGGCCGCGGCCGGGCTCCGAACCCGCAGCACCCGCCTGCTCGGGCTGATCATCCCGACACTTACCAACCCAATTTTCTCGCGGATGATGATGGCCATCGAGGAATGGGCCTACCAGCACGGCTACGCGGTGCTTCTGATGCACTCGCACAACGACCCGGCACGCGAGGAACAATGCATCCGCCGGCTGCTCTCCCGCCGCGTGGACGGGTTGTTCATCTCACCGGCCGCACGAATGGAAAGCTCGGCCGCGATTTACGAGGAACTCCAGCGGGGAACCACGCCCGTCGTGATCCTCGGCAGCCGGGCGAAGTTCTGCGCCGGCTTTCTGGCAGTGGAAAATGATGATGCCGCAGCCGCCGCAAGCGTCACGCGGCATCTGTTGGAACTCGGCCACCGACGCATCGCCTTCTTTGCCGGGCCGCAAGTCTCCACCTGGGCGCAAGACCGGTTCACCGGCTACAAGAAGGCGCTCCGCGAGGCACGGGTGGAATTCGACGACCGCCTGGTCTTCCCCGCTGGTGCCACCATCGAGGAGGGCGAGAAGGCAGCCTTGCAGTTCTTGCAGGAATCCACTGGCGCGACCGCCGTGCAGGCCATCAACGATCTGGTGGCGATTGGCGCGGCCAACGTGCTCCTCCAGCAGGGCGTGCGCATCCCACAGGACATCTCGCTCACCGGCTTCGGCAATGTGCTGGTGGGTGAACATTTCCGGGTGCCGCTGACTACGGTCCGCCAGCCGAAGTTCCGCCTTGGCGTGGCAGCTATGGAAGTGATGCTGGCCAAGCTGCGCAGCGGCAAGGCCGAGTCCAAGCGGCTGCCGGCCGACCTGCTCATCCGCCAGAGCACGGCGGCTCCCGGCAAACCGCAGCCAGGGAGCTAGCCCGCGCGCTGCCACAGCGCCACAAACATCCCGTTGCCGCCCGTGTCCTGCGGCGTGAACAGATGCTGCGGCACTGGCCGCTCGTTGCTGTGGAAGGGATTGGCCGCCGGCACGGGTTGGAAATCCGGCTGCGCTGCCTGAAACGCCGCCGCCACCTCCGTGGTTTCAGCACGCGGAAGCGAGCAGACCGAATACACCAGCTTGCCCCCCGGCTTCACCGCCGCCGCCGCGTGCCGCAGCAGTTGCAACTGCAAGGCCGCCAGTTCCCGCACATCCTCGGGCGTCGTGGTCCAGCGCGCGTGCGGATTGCGCTGCCAGGTGCCAAGGCCGCTGCAAGGCGCGTCCACCAGCACCCCGTCAA
>CAIPBN010000331.1 GCA_903863315.1 uncultured Verrucomicrobiota bacterium
CTCCGCACCGCCCGCAAACCCGGCGAGGACTTGAAAGGCCTGCGCACCGAAGTCCTCGATCTTCAGAAATCGAACCGCGATCTGAAGAAGGATTTGGAGATGCTAAAGAAGAGAATCGAGGCGAAGTAGAGTCGTCGTCCAAAGCGGCAACCAACTCCAACTTCTCCACTAGCAGACATTTGAAAAACGGGTTATTTCCACAGATGCAGCCTCCATTTTGTGACTCGCCGTGCTCCTGTGGCGGGGTGTCGGACTCGGTTTTCACCGTTTCCGATCACACCGCAGGTTCCGGCGTCCCGCTTACGCGGTCGCCAGCGCCGTCGGTCGTGGCGGACTGCCCAGCAGCTTGGCCATCCGCACCAAGTTGTAGCTGCTCAGGATCAGCAGTGCGCTCAAGCCCACGCGGTCCACGCCGCGTTTACGCGTCCGCCGCAGCCCACCGATCTCCTTGCACCAGCCAAAGATTTCCTCGATGCGCTTGCGCACCTTCTGGCTGGTTTGGTAGCCCAGCGTCCGCGTGGTGCGGCCATCCAGTCCTTTGACCTGGCGGTCTTTGATTTGCGCGACGTGGGGCGCGATGCCGTGTTCCCGGCAGAAACTTACCAGCTCCGCGTTGTGATAGCCCTTGTCGGCGCCCACGGTCTGCGGCGGACGCTCGGCCTGGTCCAACTGGCGGGCGAGCAGTTCGGTCGCGGCGGTGGTTTCCGTCACGCCGGTGGCCGAGGTCACTTGGGCCTGCACGCACAGGCCGTGGCGGTTCTCCATCAGCGCGTGCAGCCCAAAGCAGAGTTTGGCTTCCTTGCCTTTGCCCTTGCGCAGCAGCCGGGCCTCGGCGTCGGTGGTGCTCTCGTGGGTCGCGTTGCTGCGGCGCTCGCCGTGGAAGTCCACGCTGGGGTTGCTGGCGTCGCCGTCGGTCGGCGGCTTGATGCCGGTCTTGGGTTGGAAACTCTTGAGACTGGCCCACGCGTCGATGAGCGTGCCGTCCACGGTGAAGTGCGCTTCGCTGACCCAGCCGTGTTCGCGGGCCAGCCCCACGATGCGCGCAAAGAACAGTTCGGCGGTGCGGTGCTGGAGCAGCCGGTTCTGGTTCTGGCTGAAGGTGGAGTTGTCCCACACCGGGTCCAGCAGGTTGAGGTCGAGGAACCAGCGGAAGAGGAGATTGTAGTCGAGGGCCTCGACCAGCAGGGCTTCGGAACGGATGGTGTAGAGGGCTTGCAGCAGCTTGGCCTTGAGCAGGCGTTCGGGCGGGATGGAGGGCCGGCCCAACTCGGCATACATCTCGTCGAAGAGCGGGGAGAGGTCGCGCAGGACTCCGTCCACAAGGACTTTGACGCGGCGCAGCGGATGGTGCTGCGGCACGCGGCTCTCGGGCGAGAGCAGGCACAACATGTCGGACTGGGGATTTACTTGGCCACGCATGCAAACTCAGACTGGCACAGTTCCGCACCGTTCAATCCGCCCGAGACTTTTTCAATGAACTGCTAGGTCTTCCGGGACTGTTCGAGGAGTTGTCTTACAAGTTCAAGAAATGTCCAGAGGTCGGTGTTTTTCACATCGTCGAGGCTCATCTCCTTGGCGATCTTGCCCCCATTCCTTTTCAGTTCGAAAGGGAGCTGTTCCGACACCTTCTTGGCTGGGTCGAGGGCGGAGATTTCAGATGGCATCTGGCCACCCATCACGGTGCGGATGGCCGTGACGGTGAAGTAGTTCTCCAAGGCATAGCGTTTCAACTGGTGGACGGGCACCTTCTGTTCCTCGCATTTCTCGATGAAACGCTTCCTGACTTTCGCGCTCTTGGGGTCTTGATCCAGCAGAGCTACTACTCGATATGACTCTCCGAACACCGTCAGATCAAGCTGTTCCATGATGTCGCCGCCTATTGAGTATCGCGTAACTGGTTAACATCTTGCAGCGTCTTGGAAAGAATGAAAGCCAAGACAAAGCGGGACTTTGCAGCGTTGGAGCAGCGGCGGCGGGAGGGCATCCGTTTGCTAGCGCAAGCGGTCCCACAGGCCGA
>CAIPBN010000332.1 GCA_903863315.1 uncultured Verrucomicrobiota bacterium
CATGAAGAACTTCGTCGTGCGCGGGGTGAAGGAAACTTGAGTATGATGCCCCGCTACCAACGTGTCTTCGTCTCCTCGCTCGGCTACGAGCTGGGACCGGTCGTGGTCAGCACGGCAGAACTGGAGGAGCGCCTGGCACCGGCGTTCACCCGACTCGGCATCCAACCCGGCCAGGTTGAAGCTTGGACTGGCATCAGCGAACGCCGCTGGTGGCAGCCCGGCACGCCGCTCTCGCAAGGCGCAGCCGCTGCGGCGCGCAAGGCCTTGGCGAAAGCGAAGGTCAACGCGAGCGACCTCGGGATGCTCCTCTATTGCGGCGTCTGCCGCGAAAACTTCGAGCCGGCCACGGCCTGCGCCGTCGCGGACGGCATCGGACTGCGCGGTGGTGCGTTCGTGTATGACCTGAGCAACGCCTGCCTCGGCGTGCTCAACGGGATGATTGAAGTGGCGAACCGAATTGAGCTTGGCCAAATCCGCGCAGGCCTCGTCGTCTCCTGCGAGAGCGCACGGGAGATTAACGAGATTGCCCTCGCGCGAATGCTCCACGGCACCGGCGGCATGGACGAATTCGCTCCCGCGCTCGCCACATTCACTGGCGGCTCTGGTGCTGTCGCGGTGCTGCTGACGGATGGCTCTTTCCCGAACTTGGGTGGGCATCGTCTACTCGGCGCAGTGTCCGAAGTTGCGCCGGAGTTTCACCAGCTTTGCCGCTGGGGCATCAAGCCGAACGCCGAGGGCTTGCATGAGCAGTTCATGGTCACTGACTCCGTGGCGGTGCTGAAGAACGGCGTCGCGCTCGGCCAGAAGACTTGGGCGGCGTTCCTAGGCGCGATGAACTGGCCGGCAGCCAGCGTGGACAAGGTGATTTGTCATCAGGTTGGCAGCGGGCATCAGGACGCGATTCTGAAATCCATCGGCGTGCCGCGCGAGAAGGACTACACGACCTTTCGCTTCCTCGGCAACATGGGCACCGCCGCGCTGCCCGTGACGGCCGCCATCGCCAACGAGCGCGGAGTGTTGAAGCCCGGTCAACGCGTAGCCTTTCTCGGCATCGGGAGCGGCTTGACCTGTTTGATGATGGGACTCGAATGGTGAACCAGATCCAAACCCCATCGCCTATCTCCCGTTGCCTATTTCCTCTTCGCACCCCGTGAACTTCCGCCGCGAACACTACCCTTTTGTCGGCCACTTCCTCGACCGCGACGGCATCGCCATGCACTACCTCGACGAGGGCAGCGGCGAGGCGGTCGTGATGTTGCACGGCAATCCGACGTGGTCCTTCTACTACCGCAAGCTCGTGCTCGGCTTGCGCGGTCAGTGCCGCGTCATCGCGCCCGATCACATCGGCTGCGGCTTCTCCGACAAACCCGACGACGCGCACTACGGGTTCACGTTGGAACGCCGCGTTGCCGACCTCGACGCGCTTATCACACACGCGAGGTTGCCGGAGAAAATCACCCTCGTGCTGCACGACTGGGGCGGGATGATTGGCATGACTTGGGCCGCGCGAAACACGCATCGCATCGCGCGGCTCGTGCTGCTGAACACCGCTGCCTTCCACCTGCCGACCACCAAGAAGCTCCCGCCCTCGCTCTGGGTTTGCCGCAACACGCCGCTCGATGCGCTCCTAATCCGCAAGACCGGGCTGTTCGTCCGGCTCGTCACGCGCTGGGGCGCGCGCACGCGCGAGCTTTCACCCGAGGAGCGCGACGCCTATCTCACGCCGCACGCCGCCAAGGCCAGCCGCCTCGCCCAGCTCCGCTTCGTGCAGGACATTCCCCTTACTTCGGACCACCCCAGCCACGCGCTGGTCACCGAGGTGCAGTCCAAGCTCGGCCAGTTCCGCAAGACTCCCACGCTGATTTGCTGGGGCGACCAGGACTGGGTGTTCGACAAGCACTTCCTCGCCGAGTGGCAGCGGATCCTGCCTGAAGCGGAAGTTCATCGCTTCCCCGACGCCGGCCATCTCGTGCTCGAAGACAAGCCGGATGAAATCCTGTCGCTGGTGAAGCAGTTCTTCGCGCGGCATCCAAGCAAGGAGTGAACGTGCCCGCGACGGTCAGCGCTAACATCGCCTCGCACCTCGCCGTGATGGCGGAGCGGCAACCCGACCGGCCCGCCGTGCTTTTCCCCGCCCGCCGTGACGCGCAGGGCGTCCACTACACGCAATTCACCTTCCGTGAACTGGACACCGTGAGCAGCCAGATGGCGCGCGGCTTCGAACGCATCGGCATCCGGCGCGGAACCCGCACGGCGCTGCTCGTGCCGCCGAGCCTCGACTTCTTCGCACTGACCTTCGCGCTGTTCAAGGTCGGCGCGGTGCCAGTGCTGATTGACCCCGGCATCGGCCTGAGCAACTTCGCGAACTGCCTTGCAGATGCCGAACCGCAGGCCTTCGTCGGCATTTCCAAGGCCCAGGCCGCGCGCGTGCTGCTGGGCTGGGCACCGTCGGTCTCAATTCCCGTCACGGTGGGAACGAGATGGTTCTGGGGTGGACATACCCTTACCCAAGTTCGAAAGCTCGGAGCCACGGAAGAAACTTTCTCCCCCGCCATTCCCACGCCGGATGAGACCGCCGCCATCCTCTTCACCAGCGGCAGCACCGGCCTGCCGAAGGGCGTGGTTTACACCCATGAGATTTTCACTGCGCAGGTCGAACACATCCGCGCGCTCTACGGCATCCAACCGGGCGAGGTGGACCTGCCCACCTTTCCGCTGTTCGCGCTGTTCGGCCCGGCGCTGGGCATGACCGAGGTGCTGCCCGCGATGGATTTCACCCGCCCCGCGCAGGTGGACCCCCTTAATATCACGGCCGCCATCGAGCGGTTCGGCGTGACCAACATGTTCGGCTCACCGGCGGTCATCAACCAGCTCGGCCGCCACGGCGAAACGCATGGCGTGAAGCTGCCAACGCTCCGCCGCGCCATCTCCGCCGGCGCGCCCGTGCCCGCAAAGGCGCTCGCCCGCTTCGCTGCGATGCTCCCGCCCAGCGCGCAAGTCTTCACGCCCTATGGCGCGACCGAATGTCTGCCTGTCGCCAGCATCGGCAGTGACGAAATCCTTGGCGAGACACGCGCACAAACCGACCTCGGCAAAGGTGTCTGCGTCGGCCATCCCCTGCCCGGCCTCACGGTCAAAATCATCCGCATCACCGACGAACTCATTCCCGCTTGGAGCGACGACCTTGAACTGCCGCGCGGCGAGATTGGGGAAATCGCCGTGCAAGCCCCGCACGCGACGCGCAGCTACTTCAACCGGCCCGGCCCCACTGCGCGAGCGAAGATTCCTGCTACTGACGGCAAGTTCTTCCATCGCATGGGCGACGTGGGCTATCTCGACGAGCGCGGGCGCATCTGGTTTTGCGGGCGCAAGTCGCATCGGGTCGTCACCCGGGCAGGCACGATGTTCACGATTCCGTGCGAAGCCATCTTCAACACGCATCCGGCGGTGTTCCGCTCGGCGCTAGTCGGTGTGCTGCGCGGCGGCGACACGGAACCGGTGTTGTGCGTCGAGCTTGAAGCCGCCGCGCGCGGGCAGGACGAAGCCAAGCTGCGCACGGAGTTGCTGGCGCTCGGCGCGAAGTTCCCGCACACGCAGAGCATTCGCATCGTGCTGTTCCATCCCGCCTTCCCGGTGGACATCCGGCACAACGCCAAAATCTTCCGTGAGAAACTCGCCGTGTGGGCTAAGGAGCAGCTCGGATGAACGCCCTCGTCACCGGCGGCGGCGGATTTCTCGGACTCGCCATCGTGCGGGCGCTGCGGGCGCGCGGCGACACGGTGCGAAGCCTATCGCGACAGGAGCATCCGGCGCTCCGCACACTCGGCGCAGAGCAAATGCGCGGTGATGTGGCGGATGCGGCGATGGTCACGGAGGCTGCGCGTGGCTGCGACATCGTCTTCCACGTGGCGGCAAAGGCAGGCATCTGGGGGGCTTACGAGAACTATCACCGGGCAAACGTGCTGGGCACGGAGAATGTCATCACCGCGTGCCGGCAGCACGGGATTCGCAAGCTCGTCCACACCAGCTCACCGAGCGTCGTCTTCAATGGGCACGACATGGAGGGCGTGGATGAATCCGTGCCTTACCCGGCGCACTTCGAGGCGCACTACCCGCACACAAAGGCGCTGGCGGAGCAACTAGTTCTCAAGGCCAACTCGCCGACGCTCGCAACCGTCGCGCTGCGTCCGCACCTTATTTGGGGGCCGGGCGACAACCATCTGCTGCCACGCCTCATCGCTCGGGCGAAGGCGGGACAGCTGCGGCGCATCGGCACGCAGCGCAAGCTCGTGGACACCGTGTTCATC
>CAIPBN010000333.1 GCA_903863315.1 uncultured Verrucomicrobiota bacterium
GGATGCGAACTTCGGTATTGATGAGTTCACGCTGGAGCCGCAGTCGCCGCGTTTCATCCTCGCGCTGAATGGCGGGCTGGCCCAAGTGCAGGCGCAGCTCCAGTGCGCTTACGGGCCGCGCATCATGACCGTCGGCGTGACGGCGAAGGACGAATCCCTCTGGCTGCCGGACCCGAAGTGCACCACGCGCTACTCGACTCGCGACTTCGGCGCGGAGGTCGCGGCGGGCGAGCGGATGCGCCGCGCGGGCTTCAATGGCCCTGACCCGCAGGGCCGGTGGAATCTCCACGGCGAGTGCAACGTCGTGCGCTTCTTCGCGAAAGACTACCCGCGCTGGCAGAAGGAATGGGACGTCTCGTTGGAAGAGCGGCTCCAGCACAGCACGACGAAGAACTTCGAGCGCTTGGAACCGCGCTTCGAGATTCGGCCCTCGGGCGAGCGGTGGTTCGACGTCGAGATGTCGCTTGGCTCGGCGGACGGAGAGAAGTTCTCCGCCGCCGACATCCAGCGGCTCATCCTGTCCGGCAACGGCACGACGCGGCTGAAGAACGGCCGCATCGCACTCATCGACACGGGCGCGCTGGAGGAGTTTCAGGAGGTGCTGCGTGACTGCGCGCCGCAACAACACGCGAAGGGCTATCGCTTCAGCAACGAGCAGGCGGGTTTCCTCGACGCCACGCTCCGGCAGCAACCCGGCTGGCAGGTGCAGGCCGCTGGCGGTTGGCGCGAGCGCGCGGCGCGGCAGAGCGGGCAAACGAAGCTAGCCTGTCCGCCGCTCGGCCATCTGGAAGACGTGCTGCGCCCTTACCAAAAGCAGGGCGTGGCGTGGATGCAGTTCCTCCGCGAGAACAAGTTCGGCGGCATCCTCGCCGACGAAATGGGCCTCGGCAAAACGCTCCAGACGCTGGCGTTCCTGCAGTCGTGCCACACGAACCGCAAGCTCTCCGGCCCGGTGCTCATCGTTTGCCCGACCTCGCTCGTCTTCAACTGGGTCGCGGAGGCGAAGAAGTTCACGCCCACGCTCAAGGTTGTCGCGCTGCACGGCACCGGGCGGCACTCGCGTTTCGAGGACATCGCCAAGAGCGACCTCGTCATCACCAGCTACGCGCTCATCCGGCGCGATGCGGAGAAGTATCGCGAGTTCGAGTTCGACACGCTCGTGCTCGATGAAGCGCAGCACATCAAGAACCGCGAGACGCAAAACTCGCAGGCCGTGAAGGCCGTGAAGACCACGCACCGCCTTGTGCTCACCGGCACGCCGATGGAGAACTCCGTCCTCGACCTCTGGAGCATCTTCGACTTCCTCATGCCGGGCTACCTCGGCTCGGCCACGGACTTCAAGGAGCGCTACGAGCAGCCCATCACGCGCGACAAGGACGAGGCCGTGCAGGCGCGGCTGGGGCGACGGTTGCGGCCCTTCATCCTGCGCCGCCTCAAGACGGAGGTGGCGAAGGATTTGCCCGCGAAGCTCGAACAAGTTTCCTACTGCGAACTCACCGACGACCAGGCGGAGATTTACAAGCAGGTGCTCGCCGTCAGCCGCAAGGAGGTCATGGACGCCGTCGGTGCGAATGGCGTGGCGAAGAGCAAGATGATTGTCCTCAACGCGCTGCTGCGGTTGCGGCAAATCTGCTGCGACCTGCGGCTGCTCAAGATGGAGAATGCCGAGTTCACCGACGACAGCTCCGGCAAGCTGGCGATGTTTGGCGAACTGTTGGAGGAAGCCATGGACGGCGGGCACCGCGTGCTGGTCTTCAGCCAGTTCACCACGATGCTCGCGCTGCTGAAGGACAAGCTCACGGCGGAGAAGATTGAGTATTGCTACCTCGACGGCTCCACGACCAATCGTGGCGCAGTGGTGGAGAAGTTCCAGGGCAACGCGAAGATCCCCGTCTTCCTCATCAGCCTTAAAGCCGGCGGCGTGGGCCTTACGCTCACCGGCGCGGACACAGTGGTCCACTTCGACCCGTGGTGGAACCCGGCGGTGGAGGATCAGGCCACGGATCGCGCCCATCGCATCGGTCAGACTCGCGTGGTGACGAGCTACAAGCTCATCGCCCGCGGCACGGTGGAGGAGAAGATTCTGTCACTTCAGCAGAAGAAGCGCGCGATCATCAAGGCCACGCTCGGCGGCGAGGAGACGCTTGCGGACAACCTGACGTGGGAGGAGATCCAAAACCTCTTCGAGTAATTCCGTGATGCGTTGCCAGTGCATGAAAGCGTTTTAACGCCCGCCGCCCAGCCATACGGCGAATGCGCCGAAAAGCGCGTGCAATCCACAGATAACCGCCACCGCCTGCGGCTTGCCGAGGCCGAGGCGCACGAGCCGGTGCGAGAGGTGGTTGGTGTCGCCTTCCCAGACCGGCTTGCCCGCGCGCCAGCGAATCCACATCACGCAGATCATGTCGCCGAGCGGCACGGCGAGGACCAGCAGCGGGGCAAGCACCGCGAGCGGGCGCGGGTTTTGCACCGAGTAGAAGTGCGGAAGGATCGCCAGCACGGCGAGGAGAAAGCCCGTGAGGTGGCTGCCCGAATCACCGAGGAACGCACTGGCTTTCGGGTAGTTGTAGGGCAGGAAGCCCGCCAGCGCGCCTGCCGCCAGCAGTGCAAGGGAGGCGACAAGATATTGCCCCTGCATCGCCGCCGTCGCGCCGAACGCCGCCGCGCCAACCGCGCCGAGGCCGGAGCAGAGGCCGTTCATGTTGTCCATGATGTTGACTGCGCTGACGACGGTGAGAATCCACAGGACGGTCACGCCACAGCTCAGCACGGGCGAGAGCGGGCTTTCGGGAAAGAGCTTGATGCGCACCCCCGCCAGCGCGACGAGCAGCGCGATGCCGAGTTGTCCGGCGAACTTCGGTCCGGCGCGCAGCTCGTGTTTGTCGTCCAGCCAGCCCAGCAGCACCATGCCAAGCGCGCCGACGAGGATGGCGGCGAGCTGCAGGCCGCGCTTCTCAAAACCGTAGCTGATTTTCTCCACCGCGCTGGCGGGCAGCACGTTCAGTTGCAGCGCAACCGCGCCGAGCAGCAGCGGCACGAGCAACCCCGTGAGCACTGCCAGGCCGCCGGCGAGCGGGATGGGCGTGTCATGGATTTTGCGATGGCCGGGGTCGTCCACCAAGCCCGTCCGCACGCACCACGCCCGCCAGAGCGGCAGCGACGCGGCGGTCGCCAGCGCGCCACTCAGGAACGCGAGCAGGTAGGCGCTGAGGGGAAAGCTCATGCGTAGGTGGCGAGTGAAACGCCGAAGGCGGAAACGACAATAGCTTGCGATGAGTTCATCGCTTGGCCTCCGCTTGCAGCCGCAGGTAGAGCGCGTGCAGGTCGTCCACCATGCGATGCGTGGGGAACCACTCCTTCACCAGCTCCCGGCCACGGGTGCCCAAGCACTTGCGGGTGTGCGGTTGTTCGAGCAGTTTCTCCAACCGATCAGACACGCTCAACAGGTCTCCCACTGGCACCAGAAGGCCCGTTTCGTTGTCCAAACAAACCTCCCGCGCCCCATCGCAATCATAGGCAACCACTGGCTTGCCCGCCGCCAGCGACTGCGGCAGCACTCGGGCCAACCCCTCGCGGCGGGACAAATGCACAACCGCATCCATCACGCCCAGATAGTCGGGCACCTCCTCCGGTCGGACCAGTCCAGCGAAGACTACTCGACCACGCAGCGACTGTGCAGCCAATCCCTCCAGCTTTGGGCGGAGTTTCCCGTCGCCAACAAACAGCAGTTTTAACTTTGGCTGAAGGCTCGCCATGCCCAGCACCGCCGCAATCAAGTCCTCGTGCCCCTTGTGCTCGAAGAGCCGCGCCACCTTGCCGATGACGAAGTCATCCGGCCCGATCCCGAGCTTCGAACGCAGGGCTGGGTCGTTCTTCGCGTTGAGGAATGGCTCCAAGTCGAAGCCGCTGAAGATGCGGGTGTATTGCGCGGGGCGGCCGATGCCGGCGGCGAGGTATTGCTCGGTCATCGCGTTGGCGACGGAGACGAAGTGCGTGGTGACGCGGGCCGCGCGGCGCTCGGCGGCACGAAAGGCGAAGTTCGCCAGCGCGCCCTGAAACGGGCCAAAGCTCGGTCCGTGGATGGTGTGGACGATGATGGGCACGCCCGCCGCGTGCGCGGCGAGGCGGCCGAGCACGCCGGCCTTTCCGCTATGCGTGTGGACGATGTCTGGCCGCTGCGAACGAAGGAGGCGAGTGAGCTTGCGCAGGGCTAGCCAGTCGTGCCACGGCGAGACCGGTCGGATTAACTCCGGAACGATGGTGAGCAGACCGGGAATTTGCGTGACGCGCGGTTCAAGACTGCCCTCCGGTCCGGCGGTTGGGCCGGAGATGAGGCTGACTTCGAGACCGGGCTTCTCCCGCAGACCCAGGACGCTGGCGATGGTGTTCTCCTGCGCGCCGCCGACGATCAACCGCGTGATGACATGGGCCACGCGCATGGTCCGCGTCATTTGCTGCCGCTGAGCTCCTTCAACCGTTGCTGGGCCAGCTTGGTTTCCGGGGCGTCGGCGGGGGAGAGCTTGAGCCCGGCCTCCAGATGTTTGCGGGCGTCGGCCTTCTCCTGCCGCTGCCAGGCAATCTCGCCGAGGCCGAAGTGGCCGTTGTGCGTGTTGGGGGCGAGCTCGATCAAGCGGCGGTAGTCACGGGCGGCCTCGTCAAGCCGCTTCAGGTTCAGCAGCGCGGTTGCGCGGTTGAGGTGGGCACCGGAGTGATCCGGGTTGAGCGCGATGAGCTTGTCGAGCGGGACCAGGGCGGCCTCGAACTGTTTCATTTGGATGAGCAGGCCACCTTTGTTGACCAAGGCACGTGGGCTGTTGGGCGCTATTTTCAACTGCGTTTCGGTCAGGTTCATCGCGTTGGTGAAGCGGCCGGAGAAGAGGTAGGTCTCGGTGAGCGTGTCGAGGAGGGGCAGACTGTTGGGGAACTTCTGCAGCGCGGTGACCAAGGCTTGTTCCCCCTCGGCGGACTTGTTTTGTTTGAACAGCACGAGCGCGTCTAGGCGCAGTAGTTCCGCCTCGCTTTTCGCCAGGTCACTGCGCAGGTCGGGACGAGCCCGGGCGTTGTCGAGCACGGCTTTGGCGCGGTCGCCTAGGTTGAGTTTCAAAAATGTGTCGGCCAGCACGAGATGGGCGGTCACGTTGGTGGGGGCGAGCTCGATGGTCCGCACGAGCTGGATGATGGCCTGGCGCGGAAGCCCGGACTGGCGATACATCTGGCCGAGGGCGAAGCAGAAGTTGGGCTCGTCAGGCGGGCCATGCTTGGCGAGGACGGCTGGCCAGGTCTGGTGTGTGGACAGGAGTTCCTGCGCGATTTTGGCGGGGTCGCTGGCGGAGGGTTTGCCGGTGCGGAGGGACTCGTTGTAATCGCGGTTGAGCACCGCGACGAGGTTGGAGGGATTGGCCCGGACGGCTGCGGCGAAAGCGGCTGAAGCGTTCGTCAGCCCGCCGGCTCGTTGAATGCTTGCTCCGATGGCGTTCGCTGCCGCCGAGTGAAGCGCGCGCAGTGCTTGGATATCCGGCGACGAGTCTGCAAATGGGGCGGATGACTCCCAGAGCATGGGGTCGCAAATGGCCGTGGCGAGCGCAGGGGCAGACAATAACTGTTGCGGTGGGACAATTTGATTTGTGGCGTAGAGCCGCAGCTCATTCCCCAGCCCCGTGGGCTCCGGCCACAGATTTTCCAAATACATCGCCGGCACGGGCGGGTGGAGCAGAACGACGTGATTCGAGCGCGTCTGCATCCCGAGGAAGCTGGCGATGGCGAGGGGCGGAATGATTTGCCTGTCGGGCGTCGTGCCGGGGTCGGGCCAGCGACCCGCATGGCGGCGGGCAAGCTGGCGATGATAGCGGACCAGCGAAAGCATCCGCGTCTCCAGCAGAATGTGCGGCGAGGTCTGGCCATGGAAGTGCGCGGCGACCAAGAGCAGGTGCGTGGGCTGTTCACTGAGGGCGAGCGCGCCCTGGCCGGGCAGGCCCTTCGCGAGTTGCGCGGCGAATTGCCGGAGTGCCGGACCGTTCTGGGCGCGGACGGACGGGAGATTCTTCAACACCAGCCAAGCCGGCAGCGCGACGAGGCCGAGCCAGACGATTCCCACGCAAGCGAAGTTAAGCGCTTTGCCGATGGGGCCGGGTTTATGCCAAGCCTTCTGTTCCTCGGTGCCGCAGATGAGCAGGAAATAGCCGATGCAATAGCCGATCACCAATGCGCCGAGATAATAGAACGGCAGCATGGCCAGCCCGTAACCCAATGCACGCGGACTGAACGCCTGGTCCAGGGTCATGAAGACGCAGGCGGCCAGGAAGACCGCGTGGATGACCCGAAAGAGAAGATTCGACACCACCGCGCCCGCCGCGCTGACATCGCCAAAGCCGGAGGACCAGCGGATGCCGATCAGCGCCAGCGGCACCAACGTGGCCATGGAGAGCATCAGCACGCGGCCTTTGGGATACATGAGGAGGGTGTTTTTCTGTGCGCCCAGCTCGGCGTTCAGCAATTCCCCGAAACCATTTCCCAGTTCGGTCGAGGCGGTCAGCGGATTGAACAGATACAAAAGCAGTCCAGCACCGCCCCAGAGGGCCAGCCTTCCGAGCACGGGCCAGCTCAGCAGGTCGCGTCCCGCCACCCAGACCAGCGCGGCCAGCAGGAACGGCGCGAAGCCGACCATGCCCCAGTTGTTGGCAAAGCCGAGGCCGCAACTGAGGGCGAACCAGCCCAGCCAATGTTCCGTGCGCGCCTGTCGGAATTCGAGCAGGCACCAGATGGCGGCGGCGAACAGCAGCAGATCCAGCGTCTCACCGGTGCCAGCGGTGGCATGTTCCCAGAAGCTGAGTTGCAGTCCGCACGCCAGCACCGCGAGCAGCGGTGGCAGCCAGTTGGCTGGCACGGTGAGCAGGGCCGAATCATCGCGCAGCCGCGCCCGTTGGTCCCGCGTGCGGTCCTGCGGCAGCAGCGCGACGCTGCGGGCGAGCAGTGCGAGTGTCAGCGCGGCGCAGACGGCTGAGAAGGCGTTCAGCGCGAAGAGCTGCGCCGCCGCCGGGAGCAGCTTCACGGGCAAGGTCAGCAGATGGTAGAGCGGGCGGCCTATTTTAGGATTCCACCAGTCCCAGCCGAGGACTTGGCCGGTCAGGTTCAGTGCGGGCAGGGTGACCCAGGAGGACAGGGTGACGAGATACAGAACCAAGGCCGCGAGCCCGCAGAGCCACGGGAGCAGGGACAGGGTGAAGGGGCGGGGCGGGGTAGGTGAGTTGTCCATGCGATTAGTTTCCGCGTGCGGGGGACGATAAGGGGCGTCTCTGCCACCGACAAGGCTGTTGCGACGCAACGGAATCAAGTCTCCTATGGGGAACTCCATTTGGTTCTTTGCCAGCAATTGCTTGCTGTCTTCGTTTTAACTGGTCTAGCATCAGTGCATTCGCTGCCCTTTGGTTAGTTCGGAGCACTGTGGCTTGGACAGGGATGCGATGTGAAATTGTTGCCATCCGGAAATGCGAGTCACATACAGCTATCAAGGCCGGGAGGAAGTCCGCACCTTTGAGCGGTCGGAAGTCTTGATCGGGCGGCTCAGCCCGTTGAGCGCTCCGGACTTGGACTTTGGTGCTGACCCCACGGTTTCCCGCAAGCATGCCCGCATCACCGTGGCCGATGGCGAAGTTTGGATTGAAGACCTTCGCAGCACCAACGGAACGGTGGTGGACGGCGAATACATCGAGAACACGCAAATCACCCCGGTTAGCGTCATTCGTGTAGGGGAAACCAGCGTTCGGGTCGAGTTCGCGCCCGTCCCGGCGGCCAAGCCGAAGCCCACGCCGCTGGTGCCCAAGCCCACGGCTGCTGCTGCCCCGGCCGGCGGCATGCTGATACCTGCGGTCAATGTGATGGTGCCCCCCGCAGCGGCCCCCAGCGCGGGGCAGGCACCCGTTCCGGTCGTGCCCGGCATTCTCCCGCCCAAGCCCGGGGTGACTCCAACTGCAACGCCCGTCATACCCAAACCGCCTGCCGCTGTTCCAGCTCCCGTCCCCGTGGCAGCCCCGGCAGCCGCACCGCGTGTCATGGTGACGGCCAAACCTGCGGCACCGTCTCCTGTTGAGCCGGCTCCGACGGAACCGCCCCCCGCGCCTGCTCCAGCCCCGGCCCCGGCGGCTCCTGTGCCTGTCGCCCCTCCTGTCGCTCCTGTTGCGGCCGAGGATACGACCGCCGAAAAGGCTTTTAAACAGCGCCTCGCGAGCCTTTATCAGATTCCCCTTTCTTTCACTGCGGAGATGCGGATGGCGGACATGTTGCAGGCCATTCTGGAGCGGGTCTTGACCCTGATTCCGGGTGCCCGACGCGGGGCACTGATGTTGCACGATTCCGCGACCAAACGCTTGCAGGTCGGGGCCAGCATGCCCAAGGGCGAAGTAATTGTGAGCGAAACGCTCGCCCGCCGTGTGATGGACGAGGGGCACGGTTTCATCCTGCAGCGCAACAACGAACAGGACACGGCCAACGCCTCGCCCGCGACGGTGGAGACCGGGATGTATGCCCCGCTGTTGCTTAAGGAGAAGCCGCTGGGTGCCATTTATTTGGATGATCCCCAGCATAGCGAGCCCTTCAGCGAGGATGACATGCAGTTCCTGCTGGCGGTGGGGCACTACATCGCCCTCCTCATTCAGAATCACGAGCTTCAAGGAGAATTGCTGCACAACGCCTCGTTGCTCGACCGCATCTCGGTGAAGTTTCCGCCGCGCGTGCAGGAACGCCTGTTGGAGAGCATCCGGCAGGATCGTCTCCAGCCCGGCCTGCAAAAGGCGGAACTGCCGGTGCTGTGCGCCGACCTGCGCGGATTTGCGGGTGTGAGCGCGCTGCCACCCGAGGAGGCCACCGCCATGCTCCGCGCCTATCAAAGCGCCCTGGTTGACGTGGCCTTCCGCTACGATGGCACCCTGCTGCGCTCCTTCGGTGAGGAGTTCGCCGCGGTTTTTGGCGCTCCGGAGGGCGATATCCAGCAGAACGAGAAGGCCGCCTGTGCCGCCATCGAGATGAGTGCGGCCATCCGCGATCTCAACACGCAACGGCGCGCCCAAGGCCTTTCGGTCTGCGAGTTGTCAGTCGGGGTGCACATTGGCGAGGTGTTGCACGGCTTCATCGGCACGCCGGACCGGATGGAGTTCACCGCGCTTGGCGATGGCGTCACCCGCGCCTCGCAGTATTGCAAGGGTGCCCATGCGGGCGAACTGCTCATTGGCCCGGAGGTTTATCAGAAAGTCTTTAAGATCATCGAGGCCGACCGCGCCACCGTCACCCACAAGGACTCGGGCGAATTCCACTGCTACCGCGTGAAAGGCCTCAAGAGCGCGAAGCCAGTTTGACCGTTGGCGCGCCGTTTCCGGATTTTGCTTGGTGGCGTTCTACGGCCTGCCTAGCTTTCACCCATGATTCACGTCGGCATCGGCTACGATGTTCACCAACTGGTCGCCGGGCGGAAGCTCATCCTCGGCGGGGTGGACATTCCGCACACGAAAGGCCTTGATGGTCACTCGGACGCCGACGCCCTCATGCACGCCATCACGGACGCTGTCCTCGGCGCGATTGGCGAGGGCGACATCGGCCAGTTCTTCCCCAACACCGACCCGCGCTGGAAGGGCGCACCCAGCCGGATCTTTCTGGAGGAGGCAGCGCGCCAGGTCACCTTGCGGAAAGGCCGCGTTGTGAACGTGGACGCCTCGATCATCGCCCAAGCGCCCAAACTCATGCCGCACGTCGAGGGAATGAAAGCCAACATCGCCGCCGCCCTTGGCCTCGACCCAAAGAAAGTCGGCATCAAGGCCACCACCAACGAACACATGGGTTTCATCGGCCGCGAGGAAGGCATCGCCGCGATGGCGGTGGCGAGCGTGGACTTGCCGGAGGAGTAGCAGCCACGCATGAGCATGAGCGGACTCCAATGGGAACCTGCCATGGTAGGCCGACTGTGGCGGCCAAATCCATGCGGCTCGCTCCTCGATCTTCGCCCCGGATTAGTGTTCATTGGCGTTCGTTGCGGTTTGTCCTCTACCTATGGCCATCAAATCTGAAGTCGGCTGGACGCGAAAAACAGAAGAGGGCGTGAAGATCGAGGTCTCAGCCCGCCATTTCGGTGGCGAGTGGCTTTTCTTCCACCAGCAGCGGCGCGGTGAAGACTGGCTGCCCGTCAAAAACCCGCCACTCGAAGACTGGCTCGAACTTCTGGACAGCGTGCGCCGCCGCATCAACCGCCGACTCCTCCAACCTGATGAGGAAGTGCGCGTGAAGAAGATGATTTACGACCGCTTTCCCGGCACGAAACTGGACTGACCACCTCCTGCGTCCTCGGTTCATCCTTCCAAATTCTTTCTGCCGCATGTCTCCGCTGATTCTCGTCACTCCTTGTCAGCAGGCTGCTGGCACTGAGTTCGCCGACGCCTCGATCAGCCTCTCGAACCGCTACACGCAAGCCATCAACGACGCTGGTGGGATGCCGCTCGTCCTCCCCGTCACTGCCACCCGCGACCAAATCGCCGAGCTGGTCCGCCGTGCCGAAGGCGTGCTCCTCACCGGTGGTGAGGACATTGAGCTGAAGCACTACGCCCCCGACACCTTGCCAGAGCTTGCCGCGAAGCTCGGTGAAGTAGAACCGGAGCGGGACGTGCTGGAGTTGGCGCTTGTGGACGAGGTCTTCCGCCAGCGCAAGCCGCTCCTCTGCATCTGCCGCGGTCATCAGATGCTGAACGTCGCCCTCGGCGGCACGCTCATTGTGGATATTCCCCTGCAACTCCCCGGCGCGCTTACGCACAAGCAAGTCGAGCGCAAGTTCGAGCTTGTCCACGACGTTTCTCTCGCGTCGGATTCGCAAATCGCCGCCCTCCTCAGTGCCGTTAAAGTCGGCACGAACAGCACGCATCACCAAGCCGTCGCGCGCGTGGCCGACGCCCTGCGCGTCACCGGCACGACTTCCGATGGCGTGGTGGAGACGATGGAACTGAAGGACAAGTCGCTCCTGCCCTTCCTGCAATCCGTCCAGTTCCACCCCGAGCGTCTTTACGACCGCTACCCGCACTTCGCCGAACTCTTCCGCGCCTTCATCCGCGCCAGCGCGGGCAAGTAAGCCGTGCTCTACTTCGACCACAACGCCACCTCGCCGCTCCACCCCGCCGCCCGGCAGGCTTGGTTGGATGCCACCGAGCGCTTCATCGGCAACCCTTCGAGCCTCCACCGCGTCGGTGCGCGCGCGGATGCCGCTTTAAGCGAAGCTCGGGAGAAGCTGGCGTCGTTCCTTGGCTGCCATGCGCTCGACCTTGTCTTCACCTCTGGCGCGACCGAGTCTGCGAACACCGTTTTGCATCACGCCGCTCGCATGAGCCCGCCCGGTGCTGAGATCTGGCTTTCCGGCATCGAGCACCCATGCGTGACAGAGGCCGCACGGCATCATTTCCCGAAACTTCACCGGCTCGTCCCCGTGACCCGTGATGGCGTGGCAGACTTGGACTGGCTGACGAAAGGGTTAAAGCGCACGCGTCCCAGCCTGCTTGCCATGATGGCGGTGAACAACGAGACCGGTGTCGTCCAGCCCACGCGCGAGATCCTCGCCCTTTGCCGCGCGCACGGCGTTCCGTTCTTCTGCGATGCGGTGCAAACCATCGGCAAACTCCCCGCCGCTGGCCTTGGCGATTGCGATTGGGTCAGCGGCAGCGCGCACAAATTCGGCGGCCCGCGCGGCGTGGGCTTTCTGAAATGCCCGGCGAAGGGCCGTGTTCAGCCGCTCTTGCACGGTGGCTCCCAGGAGGAGGCCCGTCGCGCCGGCACCGAAAACGTCCCGGGTGTCCTCGCGATGGTTGCTGCGCTGGAGCTGCGTGAGGGAGCGCGGATGCCCGCGTCCGCAGCCGCTGTTTCGGCTCAAGCGCCCGCTGCGGACGTAGGCGTCCGCGCTGCCCTACGCGATGCCTTCGAACGCCAGCTCCGCCGTGCCCTCCCCGGCACCCAAATCATCGGCAAGAAATCTCCACGCGTTTGGAACACGACGCTGGCCCTCATGCCGGAAGCCGACTGCCGCACCCGCTGGGTCGTGAAGCTCGACAAGCTCGGCGTCGCCGTGTCCACCGGTTCTGCGTGTGCGAGTGGCAAGGAGGAGCCGAGTCCCGTCCTCACGGCGATGGGCTACACGGCAGCAGAGGCAGCCCGTGCCCTCCGATTTAGTGCCGGCTGGGAAACGACGGAAGCCGACTGGCAGCAACTTCTCTCCGCACTGGTGCAGGCCCACCGCGAGATGCAGCCCGTGCGCCGGAAGTAGCGGAGCGCGCGGGCCGGAGACCAGCGCTCCAAGGTATTTCCTGCGTGTCCATCCGTGCCCATTCGTGATTTCTTCTCTCCGTGACCGACGAGCCCATCATTGACCTGCACAGCGACACCTACTTCATGGGCGAAGCGCTCCGCCTCGCCGCGCGCGCTTACGAGGCGGAGGAGGTCCCCGTCGGAGCCGTCGTCGTGCGGAATGGACGCATCATTGCCCGGGCGTTCAATCAGGTGGAGCTGCTCAAAGACGCTACTGCCCACGCCGAGATGCTCGCCATCACGCAAGCCGAGGAGGCCGTGGGCGACTGGCGGCTCAACGACTGCACGCTCTACGTCACCAAGGAGCCGTGCCCCATGTGCGCCGGTGCGATTGTTCATGTCCGCTTCGCCCGTGTGGTCTTCGGCGTCGGCGATGCGAAGGGCGGCGCGGCGGGCGGGGCGATGAACCTCCTGCAATTCCCCGGCCTCAACCACCAGTGCGACATCACGCGCGGCGTGCGCGAGGAGGAATGCCGGGCGATGCTCCTGAGCTTCTTCTCCGAACGCCGCGCCGCGAACAAGGCGACGAAAGCCCAGCCTGCGTTGGGCAGCCACAAAGAGGCTCAAGAAGGTTCAAGAAACTGAGTCAGTGCAGAAGCGCCTGGGCCGGTTTTCCTCTTTGCGTCGCTTCGCGCCCTTTTGTGGCAAGCCAGTCTTCGCGGTTCAGCTCACCGACATCAACGACACGCGCTCGTTCTTCTCGTTGCGGCTGACACCCTGCGCGCGCGGGTCGAGCGTCGGCTTGCCATCCACAAGGAACCAGTAGCGGTAGTGTCCGTGCCCGAGCGCGACCTGACCGACCCAGCCGCCATCCGGCGAGCGTTGCATTGGGTGTGATGTGGGATTCCACTCGTTGAAATCGCCGACGATGAAGACTTCCTTCGCATCCGCCGCCGTGCAGAAGAAGTTGATGGGCTTCGTGAAGGCTTTTCCCGAGTAAGGCTTGCCGCCGGCTGCGAGTTTGTAGGTCGCCATGGTCTGATTCGTGTTATTGGCGCGAAAAGAAAGCAACTCTTCGCGTTGCGAACAAGCGTGAAAATCAGCTTTGTCCCCCGCTAGACTCCGCGCGTGGCCAGCAACAACTCAACGGATTCGTCCGCCCTGCGCCTCGACCGCGCGCGATTGCAGCGCGCCCTGGCGAAAGCCCGCGCCGCGCTGCTCGCCGAGCGCGGCCCGCACGGCCACTGGGAAGGCGAGTTGTCCAGCAGCGCCCTTTCCACCGCCACGGCTGTGACGGCGCTGGAACTCTGGCAACGCCATGCCTCGCCCAAGGTTCAGTTGGCGGACGCCCCTCGGCAGGCCGCGATTTGCAATGGCCTCCGCTGGCTCGCCGAGCACCAAAACGCTGACGGTGGCTGGGGCGATACGACGTTGAGCTTCTCCAACATCAGCACCACGGCGCTGTGTTGGGCGGCGTTCGGTGCCGTTCCGGGAGCGGAGGCGAAGTGGTCGGAGACGGTGCAGCGCGCGGAGTCGTGGTTGGCGGGGAAGTGTTCAGTATCCAGTGTTCAGTATTCAGTCCCGAAGGCGACGGCGTCCGCAGCCCCCACTGAACACTGCACACTGAATACTGAACACTCTCCCAGGCTCGACCGCGCCGCGCTCATCACCGCCATCATCGCCCGCTATGGCAATGACCGCACGTTCTCCGTCCCCATCCTCACGATGTGCGCGCTGGCCGGGCGACTCGGCGAGGGTAAGGCGGCTTGGCAACGCGTCATTCAGCTTCCCTTCGAGCTGGCCGCGCTGCCGCACAAGTTCTTCGCCGCGCTGCGCCTGCCGGTTGTGAGTTACGCGCTGCCCGCGCTCATTGCCATCGGACAAGTGCGGCACCATCACCTGCCCACGCGCAACCCAGTCACGCGACTGCTGCGAAACCGCGCGCGGGCCAAGACCCTGCGCGTGCTGGAGCGCATCCAGCCGCCGAATGGCGGGTTCCTCGAAGCCACGCCGCTGACCAGTTTCGTCACCATGAGCCTCGCGGGCAGCGGCAATGCTGACCATCCCGTCGCGCTGCACGGAGTCGAGTTTCTGCTCAAGTCCGTGCGTGCCGACGGGAGCTGGCCGATTGACGCGAACCTTGCGACGTGGGTGACGACGCTCGCCGTCAACGCGCTCGGCCCGAGCATTCACGAGGTGATGAGCGCCGAGGAGCGCGGGCGCATCCTCGACTGGCTGCTTGGCCAGCAATACCGCACGGTGCATCCCTACACAAACGCCGCGCCCGGCGGCTGGGCTTGGACCGACCTCCCCGGCGGTGTGCCGGATGCGGACGATACGGCGGGTGCGCTGCTGGCACTCAAGCAACTGAACGACGGCGGCCCGCGTGTGCGCGAGGCGGCCATCGCGGGGGTGAAGTGGCTGCTGGACCTGCAAAACCGCGACGGCGGCATCCCGACCTTCTGCCGTGGCTGGACGAACC
>CAIPBN010000334.1 GCA_903863315.1 uncultured Verrucomicrobiota bacterium
CGGGTGGATGTCCTTCGGGTCGCCAATATCAATGGTCATCGCGAGGCCCGTGTTCGGCACCGTGCGCGCCGTGCGCCACTGCGACTCGCGAATCTCCGCCCAGCCCGGCTCCACGGGCTTGGTCTGCAAACTGTTAAGGTTCGCCAGCGACACGATCAGGAAAGGAAAGTCGCCGACCTCGAAGCGCTTCCGCCAGTCGCCGATGAGCGTGGGCAGCAGGCGGCGATACTGGAGCCAGAACGGCCCGTTCGCCTCGCCCTGATACCACAGCGCGCCCTTGATGCCGAAGGGCGTGAGCGGCGCGATCATGCCGTTGTAAAGCGAAGTGATGGTCTTGTAGTGGCCCACGCGCGGGATGGGAAACGGCACGGTCAAATCCTTCATCGGCGCGGAGCGCCTGGCCTTCCACGTCCCTGCGATGCGGACCTGGTTCGTGCCGGGATTCACCGCCGGGCGCAGGCTGACGTTGCTCGGCTGCGAGCAGAAGCCGCCGGGGCCGTTGGTGTTCACGATGGCGGCCACGAGCAGGTTCTTGCCCGGCTTCACGAGCGCCGCGTCCACAAGGTAGTTGCGGATGCCGGCGGTCTGCTTCGAGCCGATGATCGTGCCGTTCCACCACACCACGTCCGCATCGCGCACAATGGAGAGGCCGAGCGCGAGATCCTTTCCGAGCCACGACTCGGGGATGTCCACGGTGTGACGAAACCACACCAGACCGTCGAAGTCCTTCAGCTCGGGAATGCCCGCTTCCTCCCACGGCTTCGGCACCGCGATGTCCACCCAGTCGCTCGTGTCGAGGTTCGGGTCGGAGGAATACCTTTTCTGCGCACTCGCCGGGTCCGCCTTCGCCGTCCACTGCTCCACGGCGCGGAAGAACTCGAAGTCTGCGCCGAAGACCGCGTTCGTCTGGTCCAGCTCCGCGAAGCGCTCGCGGAAATCAAAGGGCATGTCCCGCCGCAACGCCTCCCCGCTCACCCACGCCTCCGCCGCCGTCGCGCCCGCCGAGCTGTGGATGAGGCCGATGGGCACGCCGACCTTGGCCTGAAGCTCGCGCGCGAAGAAGTAGCCGACCGCCGTGAAGTTCCGCGCGAACTCCGGCGTGCACGGCTCCCAGCGCGCGGGCGGCGGCAGCAGCTCGGGTGTGAGCGCCGAGTAAAAGTTCACGGTGAAGGAGCGGATGTTTGCGTTCGTGCAGGCCTTCACCTCCTCCTCCGCGTTCTGCGCGAGGCGCACGGGCCAGTTCATGTTGGATTGCCCGGTGCAGAGCCACACGTCGCCGAAGAGCACGTTGGCGAGCGATTCCTTCCGCCCGCCGCCCTCCACCACGACGGTGTGCGGTCCGCCGGCCGCGAACGGCCCGACCTTTGTCATCCAGCGTCCGTCGGCCCCCGCGATCGCTTGTGCGGCGGGCTTGCCATCCACTGAAATGGAGATTTTGTCACCCGGTTTGGCCCAGCCCCAGATCGGTGCGGCGATGTCGCGCTGCAACACCATGTCGCTTGTGAACAGCGGATGGAGGAAGGGCATCGCCCGCGGCTGCACCGGCCACCAAGGCTGCGGCCCGGCGGGCTGGGCGACGGTGCGCGCATCGGCCAGCACGAGCAGCGCGGTGATTAAAAGCGCGGTGCGGAAGAGCAAGTTCATGCCAAAGTGCGAATTGATCCGCTGCCCACGTCAACTGCGCTGGCCGATCTTCTGGAGTCGTTCGAGACCCTCGGTCCAGGCCACTTCGTGCGGCTGGCGGCGGCTTTGCGCGGCGAGCGCGGCCACCACTCCGGCGGCTTCGCCCATGCCGACGGCGTTGCCGGTCACGCGGTAGCTGGCGTGCGCGATGTAGTCGCCGCTGATGCAGCGGCCCGCCATCATCAAGCCGTCCACGTCCGCGGCGAGCAGCGAGCGCAGCGGGATGTCGTAGGGCTTCGCCTTGATGCCCGCGCTGGTGTAGGCGGCGGTCTTGTTGTGCTCGGCGGAGATGGCGTGGATGTCCACGGGGAAGGTCGCGCGCACCACGGCGTCGTTCTGCCGCGCGCCGGTGATCAGGTCGTTCTTGCCCACCACGTAGCGGCCGCGAATGCGGCGGCCATCGCGCACGCCGATCTGCTCGGCGGTGGCGGCGAGCTGGATGCCCTCCCACGGGCCGCCCAGTTTGCGCAGGCCGTTGACGATGCGGTTCAGCTCGCCGCGCGCGCGCACCGTGGCCTCGGTGACCTGCGCGGCGTCATAGGGCTTGATGCCATACTCGTGATTCATCATCACGAGCAGGAGGTTGTCGCGCACCTGCCAGAGGGTGGGCTTGCTGTAGGAGGGGAAGAAGCCGGCGCGCTGGATTTCTTTGAGGAAGGCGTCCTTGGCCAGGCCGTCCTTGGCGCTGGGGTCGGAGGCGTGAATGTAGGCGGTGAGGGCGGCCGCGTCCTTCACCACAAGCAGCGCATTGAGGGACATCGGCTGGCAGGGGCAATCCTGCGCCTCGCCTATTTCCCACGCGCAGCCCGCCAGCGCGCCGAGGTCGCCATCGCCCGTGGTGTCGATGAACACCGGCGCGCGCCACGCCTGCCGGCCGGACTTGGACTCGGTCACGATGGTCGTGAGCCGTCGGCCCTCGCGATACGCGGCGGCAACGCGCGTGTGGAACTGGAACTTCACGCCGGCCTCGACGCACAAGTCTTCCAGCAGCAGCTTCATGCCCTCGGGCTCGTAGCAGATGCTCTTTTGGCTGGTGCCGCGTCGGACCCCGCGTTCGTCGAGCTTGCGCGTGAGTTCCTTGGCGAAGCCGGGCTTGTCGAAGTCCAGCAGGTAGCCGAGCAGGCCCGCCGTCCACACGCCGCCGAGACAGCCGCGCCACTCGAAGAGCCGCACCTTCGCCCCGGAGCGAGCGGCGGTGATGGCGGCGGTCACGCCTGCCGGGCCCGCGCCGCACACAATGACATCCGCGTCGTTGACCAGCGGCAGTTTCAAGGCCGGCTCGGCGAAGATCTGGGCGGAGGCGGCGACGACGGCGGGCTTGGACTGGGCTTGGGCGAGCGTGGGCGTCAAGGCCACGGCACCCAGCGCGGGCGCAGCCTGGAGGAAGCCGCGGCGGGAAACGGAGGCGGAGTTCATGCGGGCTTGAGTAACAGTCTGGCCCACCCGGGAAAAGGCCAATCCGGGGCCCTATCCCATCACCTCGGCGAGCTTCACCAGCCGGCTCTTTTCCGTGAGGGACTTCGCCGCCGCCTGCACGATGGCGGTGACTTCCAGGATTTCCTGGTGCGGCACTGGTTCCTTGCCCGTGAGCACCATCTCGCGGAACACCGCCGCCATCTTGAACATCTCGTAGTTGTGCCCGTAGTCGAAGCTGCCTTCGATGGACGGCGTGAAGGTGTAGATCTTCTTTTTGAAGTGCGTCTGCACGCGGTTGTATTCGAACCGCTCGAACGGCTCGCCAAACCAGACATGCGCCGGGAAGCGATCCGGCCAGGTGATCAGCGCGTGGCAGGTGTCCTTGTGCTCATACATGCTCACCGCGTCCACGCCTGCGCCCATGAGCGTCATCACGGACCACACGGGGTGCTGGCCGTAGATCATCCACGAGTCGAGCCGGTAGCGGCTGTGCAGCGTGGCGGTGATGAACTCGATCGGCCCGAACTCGCCGGAGTCGCGCATGCGCAGCGCGGCCTCCATGCCGAACTGATGGCGGAAGAGGCTCGACGACATGATCGGCGCCTTGTGCTTCCGCGCGAACTCCAGAATCTTCCGCGTGCCCGCCACGTCGCCGCCGATGGGCTTGTCGCAAAACGTCGGCAGGCCCTTCGCCAGCCCCGGCGCGACGAGGTCGAAGTGATCTTCGCCGTAGCCCGAGGCGTCGCCCATCCAGATCGCGTCCACTTCCTTCACCATCTCGTCGAGCGAGCGCGCCACCTGCACGCCGGGGAAGACCTCCGTGTAGGGCACAGACACCGTCGGGTCGGCGTCGTAATAGTGCGTGATGCGTGTGTCGGGGAAGGGCAGCACGCCGAAGGTGATCTGCGGGTTCCGGTAATGCTTCTGGAAGCTGTCGTAAGCCTGCGGCCAGTGCTTCTTCATCGCCACGAAATCAAAGTTCGGGTGCAGATACTGGCAGAAGAACCAAGTGTGGCCATTGCGCGTCTGCGGCTTGCCGCGAATGGCGGCGGAGACCACGCCGATGCGGAGCGGCTTCTTCGCCGGCTCGGCGGCGGTGAGCGTGCCCGTGCCGGCCAAGGCCAGCGCGCCGACGGCCCCGGCGGATTTCAATGCGTCGCGACGAGAGACCGAGGAGGGGCGGCTCATGTGGGAGATGGCAGGGTTTTCAAAACGACTTCCGCAGCGATTGCCGCGCGGAGTGTGAGCGGTGGCCGGGATTACGGCTTGGGCTTGACGGTGGCGAGGATGCGCTTGGCCTCGTCCGGGGGAATCTCGGCCACGAAGATATTGCGCCAGCGGATTTCCCCGCCGTGGGTCTGGAGCATGATGGGGCCCTTGGCGGGGAGCGGTTGCTTCTTGTCCCAGTAGTTCTCCATCACCGCGCCGTCCACCACGAGCTTGCCGTTGAGCCACACCCACGTGACCGCGCCGATCTGGCGGATGCGGAAGGCGTTCCACTCGCCGAAGGGCTTGTCCGCGAGCACCAGCGGATCGCGGCCGGGCGTGTTGGGCGTGTTGTTGAAGAGGCCGCCGGAACCCAGGTGCGGCTTGCGGGTGGGGTTCTTCTCGTTGAACACCTGGTTCACGTCCCAGATCTGCACCTGTGGCGTGCCGCGCAGGTAGATGCCGCTGTCGGCTTTGGGCACCGTCTTGTATTCGATGAGCAGCTCGATGTCGCCGAACTCCGTGTCCGTGGTCGCGTAAGGGCCGGTGCCGCTGTTGACCAGCTCGCCGTTCTCCACACGCCAGTGCTGCGGGAATTCAGCGCGTTGCTGTTTGAGATTCGCCGCCTTCTTCTCGCCTTCGAGCTTCGTGCCGTTGTGCGGATTCAGCCCATACCAGCCGGTGAGATCCTTGCCGTTGAAGAGCGCGCGGAAGCCTTTGGGCGGCACCGGCTCGGCGGCGGGGAGGGAGTTGAGGAGCAAGGCGGTGAGGGCGACGGCGAGGGCGGATTTCATGCGTGGGGCTTTGGACTGCAATGGCAGCGGCCAAATTCTTGTTCAATTCATGTGACCGCAGGAACAGTTTCCGCGCGGGCCACGGCACCTTCCAATGACCTACTTCACCAGAAAATCTGGCTGATGCCGTGCCAGCTCGGCCTCCCATGTGGCGAGGCGCCGCTTGAGGTCGGCCATCACTTGCGGGTGGTCGCGATAAACGTCGCGTCGCTCGCCGAGGTCGGTCTTCAAGTCGAAGAGCAATTCCACGTTGCCATCCTGAAGGTATTTCCAGGTGCCGTGGCGCACGGCCTTCTGCTTCCGCCCCGTGCGGTCAATGCGCCAGAAGAACGTGCGCTCCTGCTCTGGCTGCGCGCCGGTGAGGATGGGCAGCAAGTTCAGGCCGTCGAAGGCGTGGTCCGCCGCCGGCTTCGCCCCGGCGATGGCCGCGAAGGTCGCGCTCAGGTCCATCGTGATGCCGGGCTGGCTCGTCACTTTTCCCTTCGACAACTTCGCCGGCCAGCGCATCACGCACGGGACGCGGATGCCGCCTTCCCAAAGCGTGCTTTTCTTGTGCGCCAGCGGTCCGTTGTCGGAGAGCCGCTCGCCGCCGTTGTCGCTGCTCAGAACGAAGAGCGTGTTGTCGAGCAGGCCGTGCTTCTCCAACTCCGCGAGCATCATGCCGACGCCTTCGTCCACCTTCTCCAGCATCGCCGCGTAATCGCGCCGCGTGCCGTCATACATGTTTTCCTTGGTCACGCTTGGCTTCGGTCGGCCCGGCGGCTGGAACGGCACATGCACCGCGAGATGCGGCACGTAGAGGAAGAACGGCTCGCGCGCGTGGCGGCGGATGAAGTCCGTGGCGCGTTGGTTGAGGAGGTCGGTGAGGTAGCCCTCGGCCTTCACCGGCTTCAACCCGTCGCGCAGCGCGTAGGTGCCATCGTAGTAGGCGTGCGTGTAGTAGTCGCTGTGGCCGAGTAGTTCGCCGAAGTATTCGTCGAAGCCGTGCCGGGTCGGGTTGAATTCGTCGCGGTAGCCGAGATGCCACTTGCCGAATGCGCCGGTGGCGTATCCGGCGGCCTTGAGCAGCTTGGGCAGCGTTGGGACGGTCGTCGGCAAACCGAGCGCATGCATGTCCGGCTCACGCACCCATTCGTTGCCCTGGCGGCGGAACGCATCCGCCGTGAAACCAAACGCCCACTCCAGCCCGACGCGTTGCTGCCAGCGACCCGTGATGAAGCCGCAGCGCGTCGGCGTGCAGACGGGTGCGTTAGAGTAAAAGTCTGTGAAGCGCACGCCCTCTCTCGCGAGCCGGTCAATGTGCGGCGTGCGGATGTCCTTCGCGCCGTAGCAGCCGAGGTCCGCGTAGCCCATGTCATCCACGAGGACGAAGACAATGTTGGGGCGGGCGGCCGGCGCGGCAGCGGCGCGGGCAACTACGAGCACCGCCGCGATCCAGCAGGCGAGACGAAGGAGTGAAGGCCGCGCCTTCATCGACTATTCGAGCACTGGCAGCTTCGCCGTTGCCTTGCCGGCGGTGATGTTGCCCTTTGAGTCCGAGAGCACATCCAGCTCGTGGATGGACCAGAAGGTGTTGCTGGTCGGCTTGCCCGTCTGCGTGATGCGGATGAACTTCGCTTTCGCCGTCGGGAAGGTGATCGTGGTAATCGCCGTCTTGCCCTCGCCCGTGGCGGCAGGCTTGCCCCAATTTTGCCCGTCGGTGGACAGCTCCAGCTTGTAGCCGCGCGGGTAGTCGTTGCCAGAGCCGGCGGAGTCGAGGCGCAGCCCGGTGATGGCGGTCTCGGTGGGCAGCTCGATCTGCACCCACATGCCGGGCTCCTGGGTTTTTTTGGTGTCGTAGCGGGTGCTGCCGTTGCCGTCCACGGCGTTGGCGAGCGACGCGGCGTTGTGGCTGGCGGTGAGCTTCCAGTCCTTGCGGTTCGCGAGCGGCGCGTTGGGCAAAGCGAGGGCGAGCTCCTCAATGGTCCACGGCTGGGTGCGGATTTTCGCAGCGGCGCGCAGGGTGGCGACTTCCTTCGCGCTGACCATGCCGGCCTTGTTGCCGAAACTGTTGCGCACGTAGCTGGCGACGGCGGCAATCCACGCGTCGTCGTTGCTTTCCATCGGCACCATCAACGCTTCGTAGGTCTTCCCGTTGATGGGGCCGGCGAGGCCCTTGAGCAGGATGTGGATGAGCGCCTCGCGCTGGCCCGCGACGCGCGGCGAACCGGCGAGTGACGGAGCGAGCGTGGTGCCGGGCTTCGCGCCGTCCACCGTCATGCCGCGGCCGTCGAAGCCGTGGCAGGCAAAGCAGAGTTCTTGGAAAATGGCTTCGCCTTTGGTGAGCAGCGACTTGTCCGCGCCGCTGAACTCGCGCGGCCAGCTTGTGGGCGGTGCCAGCAGCGCCTTGCCGAGTGACGCGACGATGACGGGCGCGTTCGTCGCAAGCACGGCGCTGGTGAGCGTCTGCTTGGCGTTGGGAAGATTCAGGGCACGGGTGGTGAGCAACGCCTGCCACGCGAGGTCACCATCGGTGCTCTTCGCCAGCGCGGCGAAGTCGGCCTCAAACGATTTGTCGCCCGCCTTGTAAAGCGTCTCGCTCGCGCGCAACGCGGCGATGCGGACCTGCGGGTGGGTGTCCTTCAACTTCTCGCGGGCGAGGGCGGCGTCGAGCGCACCGAGGCCGTCGAGGGTCCAGAGGGCGTGCATCCGCGCGAGCGGATTCGCGTGCGAGCGGGCCAGGCTTTGCAGCGCGGGTGCGACGGACTTGTCCGCGCGGACGATGAGCGTGCGTTGCGCGGTGTCGCGCCACCAACCGTTCGGATGCGCGAGGTGCGCGACGAGGTCGGCGGACTTCTCGGTGTCCATCTTTGGCTGCGGGCCGGGCGTGAAGCCGTCGTGGACGAGCCGCCAGATGCGACCGCGGCCGATGTTTTTGTCGAGGCCGTATTGCTGGATGACCTTGCGCAGGTAGCTGCCTTCGCGCGTCCAGTTGCCCTCCTGGATGATGCCGCGATACATGTCCACGAGATACAGCGTGCCGTCGGGCGCGGTGTTCATGTTCACCACGCGGAAGTTCGGGTCGGTGCTGCGGATGAATTCACCCTTCACGGACTCATAGGGGTTGCTCAAGCGCGTGACGCCGTTGGTCACCGCGACTTTCGTGCGGCGAATCAATCGGCCCACCGGCTCGGAGAAGAGCAAATCGCCGCGCAAGTCCGCCGGCAACCGGTCGCCCCGGAAGACCTCCGCACCGCACGTCGCGGTGAAGTGGTTGAGCGTCTTCTCGTCCGGGCGGAAGCGGTTCGGGCCGCCCTGCACGTCCGGGATGGGCACGATGGGCCAGACCACTGCGTAATCGCCGACGAACTGGTCCTTGGTGTTCAGCGCGGCGTAGTAGATGTGCGTCTGGAAATTGATGGGGCCGCGCTCGCCGCCGGCGTTCACATACCAAGGCTTGCCCCAGTCGTCCTGAGTGAGCCCCCACTGGCCGCCGTTGCCGGGAGTGGGTTCCTTGAGCGGCTCCTTGTCGTAACCCTGCCAGCGGAGGCGCCACGCATTGTAGGTCATGTAAAGCCAGTTGTCCGTGGCCCAGATGAGGCCGGACTGCTGGTGCTCCATGTTGCCGCCGCGCGGGCCGCCGGCATACCAGAGCTTCTTCTCGTCGGCCACGCCGTCGCCGTCCTTGTCGCGCCAGAGGTAAATGTCCTGCGTGTCGGTCTCGTTGATGAGCAGCTCGCCGGGGCCGAGCGGGAGAATCATGCGTGGGAGCAACAGCTTATCGGCGAAGACGGTGTGTTTGTCGAACTTGCCATCACCCTTGCTGGACCAGTGGAGCGAGACGCGGCTCTGGTTCGTGATTTCACCGGTGCCGTTGATGTCCTGCATGTAGGTGCGCATCTCGGCGACGAACATGCGCCCGTTGCCATCGAAGACGGCGACGACCGGCTCCTTGATGTCCGGCTCGGCGAGGACCAGCTCGAGCTTGTAGCCGGGCGGGAGCTGAAACTTCTTGAGCTGCTCGGCGGGTGAAAGCGCAGGCACATCCGGCTGCTTGGGGAAATCCTCGGGCTTGGTCTGCGCGTCGGCGGAGAACGCGCAGGCGAACAGCAGGGCGGACAGGCAGAATTGTTTCATAAACACAGGTTGAGACGGACGGGCTGATCAATTGGTTATTCGCCTCCAGTGCGGGCGGTGAAGCTACCGCGCGAGCAAGAACTCCAGCAGGTCCGCGACTTCCTGTGCCGTGAGTGCGGCGAGCAAGCCCTCGGGCATCGCGGAGAGCGCGGACACGCGCGTGGACGCGACTTGCGCCATCGGCACGCGCCGCTCGGTGCCGTCTTCGAGGCGGAGGAGAAGTTCCGTGGGGGTTCGCTTTTTGAGGAAGCCGGTCAGCTCGGTGTCGTCGCGGAGCAGGACCAAGTGCGTGCGGTGCTCGGGGGCGACGAGCAGGTTCGGCTGCGTGATGTGGGTGAGCAGCGTGATGCGGTCGTATTTGCGGCGGATGTCGGTGAGGTCCGGGCCGTAGTCACGGCCCGCGCCGTGCGAGCGGTGGCAGCGGACGCATTGCCCGCCGGACTCGTTGGCGAAGACGGCGCGACCGCGCACGGCATCGCCACGCAACGAAAGCACTTCGTTCGGCGCGAAGTCGGAGCCGAGCGTGCGGCGGCGCTGTTCGGGCGGGAGGAAGCGTTGGAGTATATCGCGAACAAAAGGAGTTGTAGATGTGCGGGCGAGGTGGAGCCGGAACTCAGTTTGAGTTGTGCCAAGTGCGAGGCGGAGAGCGGTGCTCGGGTGATCGTCAGGTGCCAATCTGATCTTAGACGGCTCGTTCGCCCCTGGCGGCGATCCAGGCGATCGCGGAGGCGGAAAACCGAGTTGCGTAAGCCAATCTCGCACCAAGCTTGCGCCTGCTTCATCTACCGTCCGCGAGCCGATGGCCGGCATGTGCCCGGCGCCTTCCGTCGCGATGCGCCAGAGCAGCGTGGAGCTGTAAGGCTGACCTGGTGCGATGACGCGCGCGTCAATCAGTCCGAAGTCTCCGCGTGTGGGCTTGGCGTTGAGCACACGCAGGTCGGCGAGCTTCTTGTCCACGTTCAGGTGGGCGGGCACCGCGCCGCCCGCGCCGTAGCGATGGCAGGCCGCGCAATTCACATGCAGCCACGAACGCGCGCGGTCTTCGAGCGGCTTGGTGAGGTCGTGCGGGTTGACGAGCGCGGCCTGGGACTTCGGGGCATTGGTGGCGACGAGCAGGCCGAGCTTTTCCAAGCGCCGCAACTCGCCGTCCGGTGCGGTGGCGTTGAGTTGCAGCCAGTTGAAGCCCACCGTCTCGCCGGACCACGCGTTGTGGCAGCGCAGGCATTCCGCGCGGCTGTGGAAGCGCCACGGGATTTCGCGGCGGCCACCGGGCGCGATCGCATCGGTCACGGTGAAACTGTCGCTCGCGCCTTCGGCCGCGACCAAGTCGGCCTCGGTCTGCGCGGCGTTCCAGCGGTAAGTGTAGGGATTCCACGCCAGCCCGTCGAAGTGCAGGAGCTGCGTCTCGATGCGCCGCGCGCTGGCCGCGTCCCCGCGATTCAGGTCCAGCGTGAGGGTGCGGGCGAAGACCGTGTCCTTCGGGAAATACCACATCTTGCCGGAGATGATTTGCCGCGCGTTCGTCGTCGCGATCAAGCCGTCGCCGGGGATGGCGAGATGGTGCTGGGCCACCGCGCCGTCATTCCACATCGGCGCGATGGGCGACCACGACTCGACGCCACTCGCGGGCGTGAGCGGCGTGATCGAAGTGAAGAGGCCCGTCTCGCTGAGCTTGCGCGGGAAGGCCAGGTTCGCGGGCGGGGCGGTGTTTGCCGCGAAGCGATGCAAGCCGCCGTTGTAATCGAGGAACAGCACTTCGCCGTCGCGATCCGTGGTGAAGGCGATGGGCTTGAGCGTGGTTTTGCACAGCTCCGTGTTCGAGACGAGCTGGCCGGCCTTGTGGCGCAAGGCCCAGAACGTGCCGGTCTCCCAGTCGCCGTAGAGGTAGGCACCTTTGAGCTTGGGAAATTGCTTGCCGTGGTAAACCAGGCCGCCGGTGATGCTCGCGCCTTCGCTGTGTGGGATGGCGACGACGGGCGGCAGGATGGGGCCGGGGCCGGGCTTCACGTCGGTGCGGACGCGGGTGTTCGGGCCTTCGGTGATGGGCCAGCCGTAGTTGCCGCCGCGCTGGACGCGATAGACCATCTCCCACTGTTCCCAGCCCACGTCCCCCACCCACAGGTCGCCGGTCGCGCGGTCGAAGCTCATGCGGAAGGGATTGCGCAGGCCGAACGCCCAGACCTCGGGCCGCGCGCCGGGCGTGCTGACGAACGGGTTGTCCTTGGGAATGGCGTAATGGTTTGTGCCAGCGGTGCGGTTCACGTCGATGCGCAGCACGGAGGCGAGGAGGTCGCTGATGTCCTGTCCGGTGTTGTGCGGCCGGTCCGGCGGGTCGGGCGCGGCACCATCGCCGGTGGAAATGTAGAGGAAGCCATCGGGGCCGAAGGCGAGCGTGCAGCCGTTATGGCCGCCACTGGTCCAGCGCAACAGCACCTGCTCGCTGGCCCGCTCCAGCACGGGTGGCTCGGTGGCACTGACCCGGAACCGCGCGACCACCGAGCCGTTTGTGCGGCCGCCCGGCTCGTTGTAGTTCACGAAGAGGAAGCGGTTCGTTGCGAAGCCGGGATGGAAAGTGAAGCCGAGGATGCTGAAGCCGCGCACGAACTCCTCCGGCATGTGATGCGGTCGCAGATCGGCAAGCAGCTCCGGTTTTGCCACGGTGGCGGAGGGCCGGAACGACCAGAGCTGGCCGCCCAACTCAGCGACCACCCAGCGGTCGCTGCCGGGCAGGCGCGCGAGGTCCACCGGCCGGTCAAAGGTGAGCTGGGGAAAAACGCGTTCGGTGCGGAGCGGGGCCGGCGGATTCGGGGAGCCGATGACGCGCGAGGTGCTCCACGGCGTGCGCGGGGCGGCGGAGGCGAAAGCGGTGGAGAGGAGGAAGAGGAGGACCCAAAGATTTGGGGCGGACAAAGATCGTAGATGACGAGTGTCGGCGGCTGGAAGCCGCCGGCACGGGCGGGAGCCGCACAAGGATTTTCGCTGCGAGGACGCGAGGGAAAAGAAATGGCCGCTCATGTGGTCAGCGGCGTTTTAGACGGACGGGCGGCGCTTGGCGAGCGGGGAAACGCGGCGCTAACTGCGGCTTACTGGTAATTCAAGCCGGTGGCCATGCGGAGCGAGTCAGGATCGTTGACTGGGACAGCGATTCCACCGCCGGCAGTGAAAGGGTTGACTGTCGCGCTAGTCCGCCGCGTGGGGTGTGTGATGTCGTTGTATTGATTGACAATAGTTCGGAACGCACCCTTCCAAACCCAATTCTCCACGTGGCCATCGGCGAAGGAGAGGGCCGACCCGGCGTTGTGTCGGCCAGAAGGCGGATTCCACGTGGTCCACGTGCCACCTTGCAGGACACTTAAGGGGTGGATGCCGGCGGCCCCGTTATCAATGCTGACCGGGTTCTCCTCCAGAAATACGATCAGGTCCGAGGGCTTCTGAATATCCGCGATGCGTTTGACACTGCGGGCTTCCACGGAGCAATTGACCCCGACCGACATCGCATAGGAACGGTGGTGAGGAATGCCGAGCGTGCCGCTGATGGTCTTGGCGCGGGTGCCCGGGCAGACGTAAATCTGCTCCGTTTTGTGATAGGGGAACAGCTTCCCATTCCGAATTTCGTTCGTGTAGTTTGCGTTGCCGAGCTGAACGTTGCCCTGAATCCACGCGTTTGGTTCAGCGGAAGTGGCCACCCCCGGGGCGTTGTTGTTGGAGATGATCTTGTCCTCGTAGTCGTCGCTGTAGATCATGAAGCCCAATTGAAGCTGCTTGAGCCCATTGAGGCATTGCGTTCCCTGGGCCTTCGCCTTTGCCTTGCCCAGCGCCGGCAACAGCATGCCGGCCAGAATCGCGATGATGGCGATGACGACGAGCAGTTCGATGAGCGTGAATCCGGCCGGAGGGACGGGCGTGGGACGATGCGTTTTCATGAGTGTTGGTGGCGGCAACAGGGACAGTTTATTTATCGGGGGAGAACCCGCAGTTGTCAATTCGTGCCCGAGGCATACGGCCATCGGGACCCCTCATTCCGTCGGTCCGCGTCCCACACAAGACGACTTACAGAAAAAGTCATCGCGGAACCAGCCGACCGGAGGCCGCCGCCGGGCCCGTTACTTGCCAACCTTCCGTCCTCCGCCCATCCTCCGAGCCATGCAAAACGCCCGCCGCCACTTCGCCAGCGACAACTACGCCGGGGTCTGCCCGGAAGCGTGGCAGGCGCTGGAAGAGGCCAATCGCGGCCATGCTCCCAGCTATGGCGACGACCCGTGGACCGCCCATGCCGCCGACCTTCTGCGCGAGACGTTCGAGATGGAGTGCGAGGTCTTCTTCGTCTTCAACGGCACGGCGGCCAATTCGCTTTCGCTCGCGTCGCTCGGCCAGTCTTACCACAGCGTGTTGTGCCACGAGACGGCGCATGTGGAGACGGACGAGTGCGGCGCGCCGGAGTTTTTCAGCAACGGCATGAAGGTGCTGACGCTGCCCGGGGTGAACGGGAAGATTGATCCTGCCGGCATCGAGCGGCTGGTGAAGAAGCGCACCGATGTGCATTACCCCAAGACCCGGGCCGTGAGCGTCACGCAGAGCACCGAGCTGGGCACGGTCTATTCCATCGAGGAGCTCAAGGCCATCTGGGCCAAGAGCAAGCAGCTCGGCCTCAAGCTGCACATGGACGGCGCGCGTTTCGCCAACGCCGTCGCCTCCCTCGGCTGCAAGCCGCGCGAAGTGACGTGGGAGGCGGGCGTGGACGTGCTGTGCTTCGGCGGCACGAAGAACGGCACGCTCGTGGGCGACGCCGTGGTATTCTTCAACCGCGAGCTGGCGCACGAATTCGACTACCGCTGCAAGCAGTCCGGCCAGCTTGCCTCGAAGATGCGTTTCCTGTCCGCGCCGTGGGTCGGGATGCTGAAGGACGGCGCGTGGCTGCGGCGCGCAGCGCAGGCGAACGCGATGGCCGCGCTGTTGCACGACGAGCTGGTGCAGCTGCCCGAGCTGCGCCTCATGTTCCCGCGCCAGGCCAACGCGGTCTTCATCGAGATGCCGCCGTGGCTCATCATCGCGCTGCGGGCGGCGGGCTGGAAGTTCTACACCTTCATCGGCCAAGGCGGCTGCCGCCTCATGTGCGCGTGGGACACCAGCGAGGAGGACGTGCGCGCGTTTGTGGCCGACGTGAAGCGGCTGCTGGTCGAAGCGCCCAAGGACATTCCCGTCAGCGCGGCAAATCACCGGAAGCTGTGAGCTGGGCTGAGGCAGGCAGTGCGTCCCGCCTGTCCTCTGACTGCCCCGCTTGTGCCGTCAGGCTCCCGCCGCCAGCAATCGTCCTGCGGCTAGGTCCGTCTCCCGCGCCAACTTGAACTCGGCGGCGGGCCGTTTTTCGCGGGAGGCCATGGGCAGCAGGCCGCCCTCACGATAGAGCGTGATGGAGACATGCTCGTTGCGGCGGATGCAGGTCTTGATGGCCTCGGGATCCTTCTCGCACTGGAGCAGGGTCTTCCACGAGTAAATGTGCTTGGGCTTGTGGAAGTCGCTGTTGGCGATGAAGGGCAGGCGCTTCAGACCGACGGGTGCGAAGATGTCGTTGCGATTGGCGATCTCCCAGGCGTCCAGCAGCGGCGCGAACTCGTCCTGGTTCTCCCAGAGGTAGAGCGTGTTCTTGCCCCATTCGCTCTTGAAGACGTGCGGATGCGACGCAACGGCCAGCGCGCCCTGCGCGTGGAGCTGCGCGATGGTCTCGGGCAAATCCAGCGCGGACGCGATGGGCATCTGCATGTCAATGCCCAGCAGGTGCGCGGAGCTTTTCTTGGTGAGGCCGTCCTTGTTGAACTCGATGCCGCTCAACACCAACATCCCATACTTGCGCCACGCGCGGCGGCGCTCGCGGTCCAGCACCTCGAAGTATTCCTCAAGCTGGCTTTCGGCCAGGACGAGGTTGCTCAACTTGCTCAACTTCCCGATGACTCGGCGCGGGTCGGCGAGATGGTCGGTGATGCAGATGCAGTCAAAGCCGCGCGGGCCGTAGAAGTCCACCAACTCCGGCACGGTGAGGCTGCCATCGGAGTAGTTGCTGTGGATGTGAAAGTCGCAGAGCAATGACCGCCGCGCCGCCGTGCCGTCAACGATGGTGGGCACAGCGGGTGCGCTTGCGTCAGGAAGGGCCTGCACCGGCTGCGGGGCAAACTTGGACCAGCCGCCCGCGTCCACGCACTGCTTCAAGATCAGCTCTGCGATGCGCAAGGCGGCGTCGGGGTGGGAGTGCTTGAGCAGGTTGGCGCGCCACTCGTGCCAGAGACGGGCCTTCTTGGCGAAGGCGTCTTCGACGATGCCGGGCACTTCGCGGTTGCGGTCGGCGACCAAGCCGAGGCCGAGCTGTTGGATGAGTTGCGCGTTGCCGGTCTCCTGGCCAGGGATGATCTGGTTGATGATCATCGGGCAGCGCGCGGCGATGGCCTCCTGCACGACCGCGCCGCCGGCCTTCCCGATGAGGACGTGGTGCGACAGCATCAACGCGGGCATCTGGTTGGTCCAGCCAAGCACCTGCACACGGCCGTCGAAGGCGCGGAAGCGGTCCTGCAACTCCGCCTTCAGCTCTGCATCGCGGCCTGTCGTGATGGTCAGGTGGACGCGCTCGTTCTCCAGCAGACGGTCGAGCACCTTGCCGCACTTCTTCTTCCCGTGGTTGATGACGTAGAGCAGCTTGACGGGGCCGTCGTTTTCCAGCGGGCACGGCATGATACCCGGCGCGGCAAATTGCGGGCTGACAGGGAAGCCCAACGGATGAATCCGCTCCGCCGGCACGCCTGCATGGTGCAGCACCGTGGCCGTGGGGCGGTTTGCGACCACGAACGCATCGCTCGGCGCCCGGTGCCATGCGGCATTCACCGAGATGGAGTCGGTCACGATGGTGACAAACCGGAACGGTTTCTCCGAGTGGTCGCGAAAGAGTTCCTTGATGAGCGGTGCGTAGGCGGGATAGGTCGAGACGACGCAGTCCGGCTGGGTCACGCGCAGCACGTCGCCCAATGCGGTGCGCAGACGCGTGAGGCCGGTGAGGCCGCTATCGGCCACAGAGACGTGATCAAGCAACGAGAAGATGCCGCGCCAGAGCGTAGGAGCGTAGCGGACCACACCGAGATGCGCCTGCTTCACCAACGTGTTGAGCCGGCCGTAAGTGCTCTCGAACAGGTCGAGCACTTCCACTTGCACGTCATCGGAGACCAGCTCAAGCGCGTCGCGCAAATTGCGGGCCGCCGCGTTGTGGCCCTCGCCAAAGCCCGCTGTGAGGATGAGCACCTTCTTCATGGCACGTTTCTCTTGAACGTGCGGGAGGCAGGTGACGTGCGCGGGGCGGCCCGGCAACGATTGGGTGAAGAACGCCGGCGTGCTCCTGACCGTCTGAGACCACAGGTGCCGGGTGAGCCAAAGGTCTAGCTGCTTTCCGCGTGTGGCACCCGGGCCTCCTCAACCATTTTGCCGACCCGGGCCACGAGGTCGCGCGGGCTGAAAGGCTTGGTCATGTAGTCATTGGCCCCCAGCTCCAGTCCGAGTTTGCGCGTCTGCTCGCTGGTCAAGGCCGTGAGCAGCAGGATGGGAATTGTGCGGGTGGAAGGGAGTAACCGCAGCATCTCGCACACGGCCAGACCGTCGAGCCCCGGCAGGTTGATGTCTAGGACGATGGCATCGGGCAGCCAGCGCTGGGCACTGGCCAGGGCGGTGTTGCCGCTGTCGGCGTGCCCGACGTCATAGCCGGCATGTCGGAGATTGTAGTCCATCACCTCCCGCAGGTCGGATTCATCGTCCACAATCAGCACGCGTCTTGGCATAGGGCATCTGTATGCCGCACCCGGCGCGGGCGGACAACGGCGAGGCCGTGAAAGGAGCGTGACGTTCGGGTGACAATACCGGGGGGCGGACGCTGTCACGGTCCTGTCGCTGCGAAGTTGCAATTGACACCTGTTCAACCGCGCCTCCGCTCCGCTACATGCTGGGTGGTGAGACTCATTGTCATCCCCAGCGCCGCCATCACTGCGGCGTATGTCCGGGCGAAAATCTTCCGATTCACGCCCGGTCGCTGTTTCGACCCAACCTCCGGCTCATGAATGCAACCCTGCCCCCACCCAAATCTGTCAACCTTGGCGCCCGCGTGCTCGCCCGCAGCGGCCTCGCTGACCGCTACGCCGTGCGCCTAGCCCGTGACCGCACGGAGGTGCTGGCCGCGCAGACGCTGCGCTTCCTGGTCTTCAATGTGGAGCTGAACGAAGGTCTCGAGGCCAGCTACGCTACCTGCCGCGACGCGGATCCTTTCGACGAAGTCTGCGACCACCTCGTCGTTGAGGACCGCGCGACGGGCGACATTGTCGGCACTTACCGGCTGCAAACTGGCGCGATGGCGGCAGCGAACCGGGGCTTCTACAGCGCCGGGGAATTTGACTTCACTCCGCTCGCCCCGCTGCTGTCACAAACGGTCGAGGCCGGTCGCGCTTGCGTCCACAGCCAGCACCGCAACATCGCAGTCATCGGCCTGCTGTGGCGGAACATCATCGCCTACAGCCGCGAGCGCGGCGGGCGATACTTGGTTGGCTGCAGCTCGCTGCCCACCGTGGACCCGGCGCTGGGCACGGCGGCCTACTCGCAGCTGATGCGCACGCACTTTGCGCCCGAGCCGTGGCGCACCCGACCGCTGCCGGCCTACGAATGTCCGCTCGACCGGATGGCCGCGGAGCCCGTCCGCATCCCGCGCCTGCTGGCCGGATACTTCTCGCTCGGCGCGAAAATCTGCGGCCCGCCCGCGCTCGACCGCGAGTTCGGCACAATTGATTTCCTCACGGTGATCGACTTGGAACTGCTGCCGCCCGACGCCTTGGGATGACATGAACTGCCTCTCCTCTCATTTTCGCTCGGGCTGGCGCTTCGGACTCTTCCTTGCAGCGGCAGGACTTGCGCTCTTGCACGCGGGCTGGCTGGCCTGCACCGAGCGTAAACTTCCGCCGCCGGCGCGCCGGGCCCGGTGGCTGCGCCGTTGGAGCGCCTGCGTCCGAGCGCTCCTCGGCGTCGAGGTCGAGCTGCACGGCCGTGCGCCGGACGGCGGGATGCTGGTCTGCAATCATGTCAGCTACCTCGACATGCTCGCGCTCACGTCCGCGACGGAGATGGTGTTTCTCTCCAAGGCCGAGGTGCGTCACTGGCCGCTCGTGGGCCAGATCGCCCGGGCCAGCGGCGCGCTGTTTGTGAACCGCGCGCGCCGCGCCGACGTGGCGGACCTCGGGCCGGAGTTTGTGGCGATGGTCGAGGCAGGCGTCGTGCTCACGATGTTCCCCGAGGGCACGAGCACCGGTGGTGATCGGGTCCTCCCCTTTCACAGCTCCCTGTTCGCGCCAGCCGCGCAACACGGCTGGCCGGTCACGCCGGCATGGATTGGCTACGAGGTGGTGGACGGCTCAGTGGAAGAGGAAGTCGCCTACTGGCGCGACATGACGTTCCTCCCGCACTTTCTGAACCTCCTTGGCAAACGCCGTGTTCGCGCCGTCGTCCACTTCGGAGAACCGCTGCGCAATTCCGACCGCAAGGCCCTGGCCCGTGAGCTGCACGAGGCGGTGATTAGGCTCGGCAAGCCAAGCCATCAGACGGAATTGCAGCCAGAGACGTGTCTGGTTAAAGGGTGCAACGGTGACAGTGGCCCGCCGGAACTTCAGCCAGGCTGAGTCGTGGTGGGAGCTGTGGCTGGATCAGCCGTTTGAGGAGCGACAATAGACGCGAGGGGCGTGGGGAGCTTGGTGGCCGGCTTCTTCACCGGCTTCGGCTTTTGCTCCGCCAGGCGAGACGTGGACTTGGGGCCTGAGGCGGAAGCTTTGCGTTTAGTGGGCTGCCGTTGATGTTTCAATTCCCCGAAGGCGCGCTCCAGCTTCAAGGCCTTCTTGGCCGCCTTGTTGAACGCCTGGGCGGTGATGGCTACCTGCGCCTTGGCAGATTTGGCGGCGTGCTTGGCGGCCTTGGCCTGCTTGCGGGCTGCCTTCAACGCGGCTTTGGCTTGCTTGGCGGCGGCGGTCAAGGCGGTGGCCTGGGCGTTCGCAGCGGCAAGTTCAAGTTTGGCATGGTGCGCCACTTCGCGGGCGGACTCGACGGCACGGGCCAGTTTCTGGAGTTCGGTCATGCGTGAC
>CAIPBN010000335.1 GCA_903863315.1 uncultured Verrucomicrobiota bacterium
AGCCGAATGCTGTATTTCTATTCGGACAAGCCTACTTGTCAGTGAATCACTGAGCTTACGACTCAAAACCTCGCGAAGATGGAGCCAGCCGAAAAGCATCGGAATTGCAGCCAACTGAGAATACAACATCAGTGATTGATCCTTCAGTGCCTCCAGGAGTCTGTTCATGTCGGCAAGCTCTATATCCGAAGTATAGTCAGCGGTTCCAGTCTTGGCACTCGTCGCGTTGATCAGATCCATCAGGTCGAGCGAGCTTTTGATTTCGATGAAAATGCCTAATAAATACCAGAGCGCCAGCCACAGCGTCGCATTGCTCAGGATGCTGAAGAAATACGGCACGGGCTGGCAGACGCGGATGGTGCGCGCCCAGCGGAGTTGATGCGCCCAGACTTCGCGCCAGCCTTGCGGTCGTTCCCAGCATTCCACCACCACGGGGCACAGCTCGATGCGATAGCCGCGCTTAGCGATTTGATTGCCAAGCTGGTAGTCGTCGGCGAGGTAGTCCACCAGCGCGCGGAAGCCGCCGATTTCGTTGAGCTGCTGCCGGCGCGTGGCCATCACCGCACCGAGGGCGAAGTCCAGCGGCTTGAGCGTGCGGGACTGGAGCACCTGGCTCCAGAAGTCTGCGTTCACGGCCACGGCCTCCCACTGCATCGCGGGCGTGGTCGGGTTGGCGAGCGCGTAGAAGCAGTTCACGAGGCCGGCCTGCGGGTCGCGGAGCGGCTGGAGGACTTGCGCGAGGAAGTCCGGCGGCACACGCGTGTCGGCGTCGCTGACGACGAGGTGGTCGTGCTGCGCGAGACGTTCGAGGTGGACGAGCGTGGAGACCTTGGCGTTGGGGCCGAGCTGCTCGGGGCAGAGGACAAGTTGGACATTCGCCTGCGGGTGTTCGGCGATGAGTTTGCGGACGACTTCGCAGACGGAGTCCTTCTCGTCCGCGACGCCGAAGAGGATTTGCACGGGGCCGCGATAGTCCTGCTTGAACCAGCTTTCCAGGCAGCCGCGCGTCTCGGGGTCGAGGCCCTTGAGCGGCTTGAGCAGCGTGACTCCGGGGGCGAACGAGGTGTCCGCCGCGCGCTGGTGCAGCGGGAAACGGCGTGCGGCGAGCCATTGCCAGAGCGTGATGGCAAGGCTCAGGAGCGCGAGCGCAGCGAGGATGAAGTGCAGGAGCACGAGAAAATTTAGCCGGAGATGGGCGAAGACGGAATCACGAAGGTGCGGCGGGAACCGGGAGCGTCTTGGACTGCGGCGGCAAGCGGAGTGCGACGCCGCCTTGGCTTCCCGCGAAGCGGGCTTTGCTGCGGACACAAGTGGCACCCATTCCGCTACGCGGGAAGGGAAAGCGCCGTCGTCGCTGCGCTCTGCCAGCGCAGTCCAAGAGGGTCATATCTGATCCGACGCCACCTTCCGCGTGACTTCCTCCAGTGTGGTTTCGCCGGCCAGCGCGCGGGCTAGGCCGCTTTGCCAGAGAGTGCGCATGCCCTGCTCGGCGGCGATTTGCTGGATGACCCGGGTGGGCTTTTTCTCCATCACGGCGTCGCGCACCGGCTCGCCCACCTGCAACAGCTCGGTGATGGAGAAGCGGCCGTGGTAGCCGGTGTCCTTGCACTCGGGGCAGCCGGAGCCTTTGCGGAAGGAGGCGTTGTCGATCTCCTCCTGCGTGAGGGCCTTGAGCAGGGCGGCCTCCGGCTCGTAGGGAATGGCGCAGAACGCGCAGTTCTTCCGCACGAGACGCACGCCCATCACGCCGAGGATGCTCGAAGCGAGCAGGAACGGCTCGATGCCCATGTTGATGAGGCGCGCGAAGACGCCCGCCGTGGTGCCGCTGTGGACGGTGCTGATGACGAGGTGCCCGGTAAGCCCCGCCTGCACGGCGATGCCGGCGGTCTCCGGATCGCGAATCTCGCCCACCATGATGATCTGCGGGTCCTGCCGCATGAGCGAGCGGAGGGCGCTGGCGAAGGTGAAGTCCTGCGCCGGGTTCAACTGCGCCTGGCTCACGGTCGGGATGGGCACCTCCACCGGGTCCTCGACGGACGCGATGCTGACGGCGGTGCCATGCTTGCCGAGCAGGTAGTGCAGCGCACAGTAAATGGCGGTGGTCTTGCCGGAGCCGGTCGGGCCGGTGAGAAGGATGAGGCCGTTGGGCTTGTTGACGAGCTGGATGAACTTGTCCTTGGTCTCCGGGTCCAGTCCCAGCTTGTCGATGTCGAAGGAGCGCGAACTTGGGTCGAAAATTCGGCAGACCACCTTCTCGCCCAGCACGGTGGGGAAGATGGAGACGCGGAGCTGCACGTTGCCGAACTCGGGGCCCATGTTGACCTTGCCGTCCTGCGGGACGCCGGTGAGGTGGGAGGCCATGCTGGCCATCACCTTGAAGCGGCCGGAGATTTTTTCCTTCAACTCGCTGGGCAGGTGGACCAGTTCGATGAGCTGGCCGGTCACCCGGATGCGCACGGCCATCGATTCCTGCCAGGGCTCGAAATGGATGTCGCTCGCCCCCGCCTGCACCGAGTCGTGGACGATGTAATTCACCAGCGTGCTGATGTCGGCATCGAGCAGCGTGGGCAGGGATTGCAGGTAGGCCGTGGTGTGGCTCATGCGTGCCGGAGGTGGAGGTTATTTGATGGCGGGGAGCAGCTCCCAGCGCTCGCCGAAGAAGCCGGCGGTGGCGATGCCGCCGGGGTAGCGGGGACTGACCGGGAGGTTCAAGTCAACGATGGCAAAGTCAGGGAGCTTGGGCACCTGGCGCGCGTTGTTGAGGTAGTCGTATTCGCGGAAGGTGAAACCGCTGTTGAGCACGACGTATTTCTTTGGATTGAGCGGGTTCGGGTAAATCAGCGCAGGGACATGCTGCGCGGCGGAAAAGGACACTGTGCCGATGCGGACGCTCTGTGAATCCCAGCGCACGGGCAGGTGCTCCAGGATGCGGGAAAGGAGCTTGTTGCTCGCGGGATCGCCCCACAGCACGAGGTTGTGCGCCGCGATGTCAGCGTCGGTGACAGCGCTGTCGTCCTTCACGCGGGCGTCGCCGCGGAACTGCCGCCGCCAGTGCTCCATTGCGTGCTTCATCTCAGTGTCAGCCCATTTGCCCACGCGCTCATTGAGGGGCGTGCCGGTGGGGCGCACCATGAGGAAGCTGTCGAGGAAGGCGTCGTCAATCGGCCCTTGCAGACCGTGGCGTTTGCGCAGCGGGGCGAAGCAGTCCGGCCGTTGCTCGCCCGGCGGCCAGTCCGCCGCATTCATCGGCAACGCACTGGCGGCCTGGGCGAATGTCCAGTTCTTGCCCTGTTTGTAAAAGCGGGCCTTCCACGAGCGGTCGGTCTCCGCCAGCGGCGCTTCAAACTTGGTTCCGTCCAGAACGACCTTGGCCTTTTTGTTCAGCGCGAAGGGATAGGTGCCGGACGGCAGGGCCAGGGTCAGCGCGGAAACATTCTTCGTCGTCACCTTGATGGTGTCGTGCTCCCGATCGATGTCGGCCTCGACCCGTGCGCGCTCCCAGTGTTGTTCCATGCCGTCCACCGTGACCCAGTGCGACTGGTTGTAGCGCAACGTCCAGGTGGTGAAGCGGACCTGGTCGGGTGCAGGGTCCTTGCCCAGCGCGACGACGGCGTCCACGCGGCGGTTGATCTCGACGATGGAGTCCTTGTGATAGCTGTGCCCGGTCTTGTCCGGCCCGATGATGTGGGTGAGCTGCAAGCCTTCAGCGGCGGCGGCCCGGGCCATGATGTCGGCGGCCTGCTTCTGCGAATCGGCTTCGCCACTGTAGGCAACGGTCGGCAGGTTGAAGAGGTTGAGCGCGTAGTCCGTGCAGTCATACATGTGCCAGAGCTTGCGCTCGAACCAGGTGGGCTTGACGTCTTCCTTCTGAAACACCTTGAGGAAGTCCGGCGTCTCGCTGAAGCCCGCGCCCGGCGCCGCCGCCGCCCACACTCCGGGATAATGCACCGCAAACTGCCAGGCCGCCGCGCCGCCCATTGAGAAGCCGCGCACCACCAGCCGGCGTTCATCAATCGGATAATACTTCTTCGCGTGCGCGAGCGCCTCGAACAGGTCCACTTCGCCCGCCAGCTTGTTCGCGTTGCAGTAGCGGCCGTAGAGGTGCATGACCAGCGCGCCGGGCGGGACGAACTGCCCAGGCGACTTGTGCCGTCCGTCCACGAAGGACATTTCCGTCAGCTTTTCCCCGCGCCCGTGCGCCCAGAAGTCCAGCCGCAGTGGCGCGCCGCCGGGCGCGAAGTTTGGCGGGACCACCAGACCGTAGGGCTGGATCGAGCCGTCAATCTTCGACTGATACGCGCGCACCACCAGGCCGGTCTGCGCGAGCCACGGGGCCTGTCCCGTCCGCAGCGCTGCCGCACGCTCGCCGCCGCGCTTGAGCAGGTCGCGCGCGGTCGCGACCTCGTTGGTCGAGTAAAACTCGTCGTGCCGCAGCGCCCAGTCCACCGCCTTGTGGTAAATCTGCACGTCGGGCAGCAGGTCGAGCAGCGTGGCCTTGCCCTTGAGCGAGTTGCGCAACGCCTCGATGTCCTTCGCGAGCGCGTCGGCCCCGGTCTGGAGCTCCGCGCGGGCGGGGTCGGAGATTTTGATGCCCTCCGGCGGAACGCGGCGGACCGATTCGGCCTTGTTGTCGGCCGGGCCATCAGCCAGGGCGGTGAGAGTGAGCGCGAACAGCGCGACGAGGCGTAGTGGTGTCTTCATGCGAATGGACGGACGATAGCAACCGTGCGGTCCACGCAAAGACTTTTGGTGCGAAACGCAGGTGCCCAAACAGCCGCTGGTGCAGCCGCGCCGCAGAGCTTGAATTACCGGTTTGGCAACCGGTCGCTTCGCTCACGCCATCGCGCGGGCGATGGCATTCCACCACGCATCGTGCAACTCGGCCACCGGGGCAGTGAACTCGCCGCTGGCCGTTTTCACCGTCAGCGCTTCTCCGCCCACCGTGCCGATGCGGGCGGCAGGGACGCCCATGAGTTTGGCACGTTCGATGACCTTGGTCGCGTCGAGCGGCTTGCAGGTAATGACCACGCGGTTCTGCGTCTCGCCAAAGAGCAGGGCGTCGAGGCGCGTGTCCTTCACTTCGGATAAATCCACCGTCGCGCCGATGAGGCGGGGCGTTTCGCGCCCGGTCTGCTGGGCGATGCAACTTTCAGCCAGACACACGGCGAGGCCGCCTTCGCTGCAATCGTGCGCGCTCTTCGCCGAGCCGGTGTAAATCAGACCGAGCAAGGTCGAGTGCAGCGTCTGCGCCACTGCAAGGTCCACGCGCGGCGGGAGGCCGGTCTTCTTGCCGTGGACGGTCTGGAGCAACGCGCTGCCGCCCAGGCCTTGCAGCGGGTCCGCCGTGTCCACGGGCGCGCCGAGCAGGATGATGGTGTCGCCCGCGTCCTTGAACCACGAGGTCGTGATGTGCTCCGGCTTCTCGATGAGTCCAACCACGGAGACGGTGGGCGTGGGGTCAATTGCCCCAAGCGCACCGCGCTGGTTGTAGAGCGAAACGTTGCCGCCGGTGACAGGCGCGTTGAAGGCGCGGCAGCCTTCCGCCATGCCGCGCACGGATTCCTTGAGCTGCCAAAAAATCTCCGGGTAATGCGGGTTGCCGAAGTTGAGGTTGTCCGTCGCGCCCAGCGGGGCGGCACCCGAACAGGCGAGGTTGCGGCAGGCCTCGGTGATGGCTGCCTTCCCGCCTTCATAGGGGTCGAGATAGACATAGCCGCCGTTGCAGTCGCAGGTGAACGCGACGTATTTGTCCGGGATGGGCGCGGTGACGGGAGCCGCCTCGCCGGCCTGCTTCGCCGCGTATTCCGCCTTCGTGATGGGCAGACTGTCGCCCTTGATGCGGATGACGGCGGCATCGCTGCCGGGGCAGACCACGGAGCCGTCGCGGACCATGTGGTCGTATTGGCGATAGACCCAGTTCTTTGAGGCGATGGAGTGATTCGCCAGCAGCTTTTTCAAATCGCCCGCTGCGTCCGCGGTGTCCGCGATGCCATCCAGACGGAACGCGCGGACGCCCTCCATGTAAGCGGCTTCCTTGGATTCGCGCTGATAGACAGGCGCTTCGTCGGCGAGCTTCTTGGCCGGCACGTCCACCACCACCTTGCCACCGTGGCGCACAACCATCCGGCCCGTGTCCGTCACGATGCCGATCTCCGCCCACGGCAAGTCCCACTTGTCGAAAATCTTCTTCACCTCTTCCTCGCGGCCCTTGTGGACCACGATGAGCATGCGCTCCTGCGACTCGGACAACATGATTTCGTAGCTGCTCATGTTCGGCGCGCGCTGCGGCACCTTGTTCAGTTCGATTTCAATGCCCGTGCCCGCGCGCGCTGCCGTCTCGCATGTCGAGCAGGTCAGGCCTGCCGCGCCCATGTCCTGCATGCCGGCGACGCACCCGGTGGCGAGCAGTTCAAGGCACGCCTCGCAGACGAGCTTCTCCATGAACGGATCGCCCACCTGCACCGCGCCGCGCTGCTGTTCAGCGGATTCCTCGGTCAAGTCCTGCGACGCGAACGCCGCGCCCGCGAGGCCATCGCGTCCGGTCGCAGGGCCGACGTAGAAGACCGGATTGCCAATGCCGTGCGCCGCGCCGCGTGTGATTTGGTCATGGCGCAGGACACCGAGGCAGAAGGCGTTCACGAGCGGATTGCCCTCGTAGCTTTTGTCGAAATAGACCTCACCCGCGATGGTCGGGATACCGAAGCAGTTGCCGTAGTGCGCGATGCCGCTGACCACGCCAGTGAAGAGCCGGCGCACCTCGGGGTTCGACAGCTCGCCGAAGCGCAGCGAGTTCAGCGCCGCAACCGGCCGCGCGCCCATCGTGAAGATGTCGCGGATGATGCCGCCGACGCCCGTGGCCGCGCCTTGGAACGGCTCGACCGCGCTGGGGTGGTTGTGCGACTCGATCTTGAAGGCGATCGCGACGCCGTCGCCCACGTCGATGATGCCGGCATTCTCCTCACCCGCGCCCACGAGGATGTTCGCGGCCTTCGTGGGGAAGGTCTTCAGCACCGGGCGCGTGTTCTTGTAGGAGCAATGCTCGCTCCACATGACCGAGAAGATGCCCAGCTCGGTGTAGCTCGGCGGGCGGCCGAGGATTTCGAGCACCTTCTGGTATTCGTCCGGCGTGAGGTTGTGCTTTGCGACAAGCTCGGGGGTGATGGCGGGTTCGGTCATCGGGCGTCAGGTCAACAGTTTCAAAAACGCGGCGAGCATGGGCAGGCTCGGCGGGGGCGGCAAGCAAATCGCAAGCGTTGGGAACCGGCGCGATGCTGTCGAAAACGATGGCAGATGGTCAGGCTTACTTCGTAGCCACGTTCAGGCAGACCAGCGCCGCCTGGCTCCGGCAATAGATCTTGCCGTTGGCCAGCACGGGCGGTGCCCAGGTGCTGGCCCCGCCGAGGGCCTGGGCTGCCGCGAGCTCTTGAAAGCCGGCGGGCGAGGCATCGGCAAGCCCCAGCCGGCCGCGTTCGCCGTAGAGGATGAGCCGGCCATCCGCGATCATGAGCGAGCCCTTGCCGTAGGCCGGTGAAGACCACTTCACCGCGCCGGTGATGATGTCCAGGCAGCGGAGCTGGCTGTCATCGAACCCGTAGAGATGCCCCTGCCAGAGCACGCAGGAACTGAAGTGGTTGCGCATGTTCTTGTTCGACCAGACCAAGCGCACGGAGTTCGCCGTGACCTGCAGCAGTGCGCAGCCCGTGCCATAGCCGGAGGAGATGAAAATCTTGTCGTCGAAGATCACCGGGGTCGCGGCGTTCACGTCGTATTGCGTGCGCCAGTTGTAATGCCAGAGCACCCGCCCGTTGCTGGCCGCCCGGCCGGTCAAGCCGGCCGCGCTGAAAATGGCGACCGCCCGGTCCCGGGCCAGATCGAAGGCGACCGGTGACGAATAGCCCGGCGCGTAGCCACCGTTCGCCCAGACCAGCCGTCCGGTGCGCTTCTCCACCGCCACCACGGCCCGGCCCGCCACGTTCGTCTCGAAAATGAGCAGCCCGCCCTCCACCAGCGGGGAGCCGGCGAATCCCCACTGCGGCACCACGCCGCCGTAGGTATTCACGAGGTGCTGCGTCCACACCAGCGCTCCAGTGGCCGCGCTCAGGCACAGCACATGCCCGTTGCGGCTGATGGTGAAGACCAGATCGCCGTCCACCGTGGGCGTGCAGCGCGGGCCGGGGTAGCCGTTCGGATCGGCGGCAGCGCAGGGATACTTGTAGTCCCAGATCAGCTTGCCCGTCGCCGCGTTCAGGCACATGACGTGATCCACGTCGTTCACGTTGCCCATCGTGTAAACCCGGCCGCCGGACACCGCCACCGAGGAGTAGCCGGCGCCGACATTGGCCGACCAGACGCGCGGCGGGCCTTCCTTTGGCCAGGCGGTGGCGAAATCCGTCTCGGTCGAGATGCCGCTGCGCTTGGGGCCGCGCCACTGCGGCCAGTCAAAAGTCTCCTGCTGGCCTTGCGCCAGGGCAGGCACGCCCACGGCCAGCGCGGTGGCGAACTGACGACGGCTGAGATGCATGGGCGAAATTACGCTCCGGTTTCGCCGACCGTCAAACGATTGCTTCCCCGCACCGCCAGCGGGTCAGGCTGCCCAGTTAGCTCGCGCCACCCGCAGCATGTTTTCCCCGAGAATCTTGCGAATCGTCGCGTCACTGTGCCCGCGCTGGACCAGTCCGACGGTGAAGAGCGGCCAGTTGGTCCACGCCAGGCTCGCGTCGGCGTGCGGCTTGGGCCGGTAGTCGTCCGCCGGCCACAGATGTTCCCAGCGTGGGCCGGAGGTCGCGAGTGGCGAGCTGCCACTCGGCCGCTTGGGCACCTTCGCCCGCTCCGTTTCCTCGAACCGCGAGATGTAAGCCGTGTCCAGCCCGATCCCCACGTGCTCCGCTCCAAACTTTTTCACCGCGAAATCCAGGTGGTCGAGGAACACGCCGATGTCGCCATTGCCGCCTAGGAAGCGCGGAATGCCGCAGATGCCAACGAGCCCGCCGGTGTCACAAATCGCCTTCACGACCTCGTCCGGCTTGCCCCGGAAGTGCCGGTAAACGCCGCCGCACGTCGTGTGGCTTGCCACCATCGGCTTCTTCGACGCCTTCGCCGCTTCGAGACTGGTGCGCCAGCCCGAATGGGCCACGTCCACGATCATGCCGACGCGGTTCATCTCGGCCACCGCCGCGTGTCCGAAGTCGCTCAGGCCCCCGTCATTGGGCTCGCCCGCGCCATCGCCCAGCGGGTTCCGGCGGTTGTAGGTCACATGCATCATCCGCACGCCCAGTTGATGAAAGATGCGGATGAGCCGCAGTTCGTCGCGCGTGCTCTCCCACTGCTGGCGCAGCGGCACGCCGTTCGTCGTGAAGTAGAGACAGAGCTTGCCCGCCCGCTTCGCCGCCACGATGTCCTCCGGTTGCGCCGCCTTGTAACAGTCCTCCCGCGCCAGATCCGTTGCGTGTGTGAAGCGCGCCAGCCGCTTGATCAGCCGGAGCGGATCGCTGCCCTCCTCGCCGGTGTTCTGGAAGATGCAGGTCACCCCGGCCGCGCGGAACGCCTCCAGAAACTCCTTCCGCTCCCGCGCATCGGTCGCCCAGCGCGTCATCATCATCTCCTCGCGCAGGTCGGTCAGCTCGGCGTCGCTGGCCCCGGACGCGGCGAAATCGCCGAACTTCACCCCGTCCAGCGCCGCGCGCGGGGCGAAGCCGTAGCTCTCAAACACCAGCGATTCCGCATGCAGCCGCAATCCGTGCTCCAGTTCTTTCGGCGTGGGCTTCAAGACGCCGAGCGCCACGTCGCGGGCCTTGTTGATGCGCTCATTGTCCGTGGCGAACGGCAGCTTCGCCCCCTGGGCCCGGACGTGGACATGAAACGCCGGTGCGACGACCAGCGAGGTGCTCAGGAACGTCTTGGCAAAACCGCGTCGGGAGATTTGCTGTGGCATGCGTGCAGCGTTCGATGTGTCCGCTCCCGCGTCAAGCCAAGCACTTCCTCCGCGTGCAGGGCAGGGGCCCGCATCGCGCGTTGACTTTGCAGATCAAGTCCGGTTGCTTCGCGCCATGCGCACTCCCCTTTGCCTGTTGCTGCTGGCCTCGGTCGTGTCCGTCGTTTCGCTTCGCGCCGCTGACGCGCCGCTCGGTTTCCCTGCCGCACAAGGCACCCAGCAACTCGCCCTCGAAGCCCGCCACGACCAGGCGCTGAAGGCCGAGAACCTCAAGACTTGGATGCGCGAGATGACCACGCGCCCGCACCACCTCGGCTCGCCCAAGGCGAAGGAAAACGCGGAGTTCATGGCCAAGCTGTTCCGCGAGTGGGGCTACGAGACGGAGATCGAGGTCTTTGATGTCCTTTTCCCCACGCCCAAGACGCGTGAGCTTTCGTTGCTGCGGCCTTTCCCCTTCAAGGCGTCGCTGACCGAGCAGATTATTGCCACCGACTCCGCTGCCGCCGCGCTCGCGAAGGAATCGCTCCCGCCCTACAACGCCTACTCCGGCGAGGGCGATGTGACCGGGCCGCTGGTCTATGTGAACCAGGGCGTGCCGGCGGATTACGAGGTGCTGGAGCAACACGGCATCAGCGTGAAGGGCAAGATCGTCCTCGCGCGCTACGGTGGCTCGTGGCGTGGCATCAAGGCCAAGGTCGCCGCCGAGAAGGGCGCGCTCGGTTGCATCATCTTCAACGACCCGTTGGAGGACGGCTTCACGCAGGGCGCGGCGTATCCAGCCGGCGCTTACAAGCACGACACCGCCGTCCAGCGCGGCTCCGTCGTGGATTTGCCGATGCGCCCCGGCGACCCGCTCACGCCCGGCTACGGCGCGACCAAGGATGCGAAGCGCCTGCGTCGCGAAGACGCGGAGACGCTCATGAAAATCCCCGTGCTGCCGATTTCATCTGCCGACGCGGAACCGCTGCTCAAGGCGCTGGACGGACCGGTCGCGCCGGCCGACTGGCGTGGGGCGCTGCCGCTGACCTACCGGCTCGGCGGCGGCCAGACGGTGGCTCGGCTCAAGGCGGAGTTTCACTGGAACCTCGTGCCCACCTACAACGTGATTGCCCGCATGCGCGGCTCCGCATTCCCCGACCAATGGGTGCTGCGCGGCAACCACCACGACGCGTGGGTCATCGGCGCGCGCGACCCCATCAGCGCGTTGGCTCCTTTGCTCGAACAGGCGCGTGTCTTCGCAGAGCTGGCCAAGACCGGTTGGAAGCCCAAGCGCACCGTGCTCTTCTGCGTTTGGGACGGCGAGGAGCCGGGCCTGCTTGGCTCCACCGAATGGGCCGAGCATCACGCCGACGAGCTGCGCCGCAAGGCCGTCGCCTACGTGAACACCGAT
>CAIPBN010000336.1 GCA_903863315.1 uncultured Verrucomicrobiota bacterium
AAAACGAAAGAGATGAAACGAGCCCTGGCGTGTCGGCGTCACGCGCCCAGAGCTAGCACGGCGGGAAGCACCGCAACAAGCGAATTGCCCGCGGGCTTATGACCACCGAGTTGTAATCCGTTGCCATTTGAGTTCCGGTGAGTATAACCACCCGCGTGTTTCGCCCAATCCTCATGCTTCTCGCACTGGTTGCGGCCGGCATCGGGCAAACCCAGACCGAGCCGCCGCGGGTGCGGCATGTGCAGGTGGGCATTGGCGGGCAGTTCCGCAACCGCCACTGGACTCCGGTGGCGGTGGATGTCGAGAACACCGGTCCGGCACGCACGGGACAGCTCGTGGTGGAACTGGATGGAAACCTCTCCGGACAGCGCCTCGAATTCATCCGCCCGGTGACGCTGCCGGCAAATTCCTATCGCCGGTTTGAGTTTCCCGTCTTTCCCGACGCCCCGAATCCGCTCGGCGTGAAGCGGAGCATGGAGCGGGTGGTTCAGGTGAAGCTGACCGACGGCGGCCTTCAAGTCTGGAGCCGGAACGAGGGGCTCGGCCACAAGGTTGCGGAAGATGCCGTGTTCCTGCTGGTGTGCGACACGACTTTCGCCGGCTACCGGGGATTGCGCGAAGTGCCCATCGGCGCGGAGAAACGGATGCTCTCGAAAGCGCAGGTGCAGCCCAAGAACCTTCCCCGTCGTCCGCTCGACCTGCGCGGCTTCGACGCCGTGGTGCTGGGCGGTCTCGCAGACTACGCCCCCACGCCGCTGCAACTTCAGGCCCTGCACGACTTCGTGGCCCAAGGCGGGCATCTAATCGTTGTGCCTTCGGCTGCGCCCGGCATCAGCCCGGCCTTGGCGGAGCAACTGCCCGGAACCTTTCTCAGTCCGCAGCGGCTGGAGACCCTGCCGCCGTTGACTGGCGAATTCATCTTCACCAATGGCTTGGCGACCAGCCGGCTGGTGCCCGGCACGGGCGAAGTGACGGTGGGCACGCGTGACCGGCCGTGGGCAATCTCTCGCACCGTCGGCGCAGGACGGGTGACGATGCTGGGCTTCGAGGCGGGCAGCGAAGAGTTCAGTGTCTGGCCAGGCTCCACCAACTTCTGGCGGGAATTGCTGGCCCCGCCGCAGTTCCTGCATCACGCCGACCGCTTGATGGCGCGTTCGGTGGCAGCCGAGCGGGTGCTGGCCGGTTTGTCGGGTATGAAGGTCGTCTCGCGGCAGTGGGTGCTGGTGTATTTGTTGAGCGCGTCAGGGCTGGTGCTGCTGGCGTTGATTGCCTTCCGGTTCACCTCCAAGCCAGAGCGAGGCTGGGCCATTGCCACCCCGGTGGCGTTGTGCCTTGGAGTTGGCGCAGTCGTGATGGCGGCCCGCTGGAAAACCTCTCCACAGCCGCTGCTGAACGAAGTCTATCTGGCCACCGCCCGCAGCGGGGAGGACGGGGCCTGTGTGCAGGCGGCGCTGGGAGTGTATTCCCCGACGGAGCAAAGCTACGACCTGCTCACCGCCACGGACGCGGCCTCGCTCCTGCCTGGCCGCAGCGGCGTCAACCCGCCCGAGGTATTCCGCCTCGGCTACGAAAACCAGCTCGCGGTGAGCAACCTGGCCGTGCGCGCGGATGACTTGCGCACGCTCATCGGGCGGGCTCCGCAACCCGCCCTGCGCGCGCCGACGGTGCACACCCGGATCAGCACCGACGGCCTTTCCGTGACCATCTCCAACCGCACGGAGGCCGCGCTGGCCGAGCCGTTCCTGAAATTCAACCGGTTCGTCGTGCCCCTCCCAACCATCGCGCCTGGAGCCCGGCTGGAACACCATGCCACCAACCAGCACCTGTCCGCCACCGCCCCGCTCGTGCGCTCCGCCCGGCAAGAGCAACGCGACCGGGTGAGCCGGATTTTCTTCCCGGAGCCCGTGTATTCCGGGGATGTCAAAGTCAGCTTCGACGAGCTGCGCTTCAACCGTTTGCTCCGTGGCCGGGAGCTGCTCCCTGCCCTGTTCAGTTGGAGTGATCGGCCGGCGTTCCCGATCACGGCGGTGCATCCGGCCGTGACCCGCGATGCGATTGGACTGCTGGCCGTGGAGGGAAGCGTGGAGTATCTGGGGCCGTCTCTGTTGCTGCCGCGTGGCGTGATGCCCCTGCAAATCCAAAACATGGGCGCCTACCTCTTCCTTCGCGGGGAAGGCTGCTTCGCCGGTGGCCGGGCGGGCAACCTGGCGATCGAGTTTTCGCTGCCGGCGGGCTGCCCGGACTTGGTGGCGCAGGAGCTCACCTTGCACTTCGAATACCGGGGCACAGCGTTTGAACCCGAGGTTTTCATCGGGCCGGGTGGCGTGAGCGTTCCCGAGGATACTCGCACCGCCTTGCAGCCGGGCCTCACCAAGCTGGCCGGCCCGATGCCTGCCCGCGTGCCCAACCCCGAACGCCTGCTGCGGCCCGGCCAGCGATCGGTCGTGGTGGTCCTGCGCGTCAATGCTTCCGCCGAGGGCAAGCGCATCGGCTTCATGTCGAACCCGGACCTGCACGTCTGGCAAATCCGGAATCTCGATCTCGAACTCAAAGGCACCATTCCATGATTCTCACCGAGGGCCTGACCAAAAAATACCAGGACGTCCTGGCGCTGGACCACCTCAACCTCGACATCGGGGAGGGCGAGATCTTCGGCTACATCGGACCCAACGGCGCCGGCAAGAGCACGACCATCCGCATCCTCTCGGGCCTCATGCGCCCCACCAGCGGCAGTGCGCAGGTTGCCGACGTGGATGTCGTCCGACATCCACAGCAGGCCAAGCGTGTGGTCGGCTACATGCCGGACATCTTCGGCGTGTATCAGGGCATGCGGGTCTGGGAATATCTCGATTTCTTCGGCGCGGCCTACCGGCTGCCGCGCACCGAACGGCGCGCACGCATCGAGGAGGTGTTGCACATCACAGGCACGGACGAGATGCGTGATTACTTTGTGGACTCGCTCTCGCGCGGCATGCAACAGCGAGTCGGCATCGCCCGCGCCATGATTCACGATCCCAAAGTGCTGTTCCTCGACGAGCCCACATCCGGGCTCGATCCGCGGGCGCGCATCGAGATGCGGCAGTTGCTCAAAACCCTGAAGGGCATGGGCAAGACCATCCTCGTCTCCTCGCACATCCTGCCCGAGCTGGCCTCGGTCTGCGACCGCATCGGCATTCTGGAGCAGGCGCGCCTGCTGCTTTGCGACCGGATGGAAGCTGTCCTGCGCCAGGTCGAGCAGCGGCGGTTGATCGAGATCGAAGTGCTTGATGAAGCCGCCCACGCGGGCGAGCTGCTGGCGGCGCAGTATCCGGTGGAGAAACTTGAAGTGAAGGAAACCGTGGGCCGGTTGCTGCGGCTGTCCTTCGCCGGACCGGAGGAGGAAATCGCAGGCGTGCTGCTCTTCCTGCTGCAACAAGGCGTGAACGTGCTGTGGTATCGCGAGGTGCCCCTGGACTTGGAGCACATCTACATGAAACTCACGACCCAGGCCAAGGCCGGCAAACGAAGGGGCGACGATGCTGAGTAACCCCGTCCTGCTGCGCGAACTCCGCGCCACGCTGCGCTCGCCGCTCTCGCTGGCGCTGGCAGCGCTTTACCTGCTGGTGCTCGGCACGCTGGTCTGGTGGATGTGGCCGCAGGAGGGCGTTTACTCGGCCACCGCCCGCGCCTCGCGCTCCATCCTGCTGGTCTGCGGCACCGCGCAACTGCTGCTGGTGATGCTCTACGCGCCGGCCTTTGCCGCGACCTCGATCACTTCCGAGCGAGAGCGCAACACCTATGACCTGCTCTTCGCCACCCTGCTCCGCCCGCTCGATTTGCTGCTGGGCAAGCTCGGGGCCTCCATCCTGGTGCTGCTGATGTTCCTCGCCCTCTCGCTGCCGGCCTTTGCGGCGTGCTTCTTCCTCGGCGCGGTGTCGGTGCGCGAGGCCGGAGCCATCTACCTCGTCTGCGCGGCGGGCAGCATCACCTTCGGCCTGCTAGGCCTGTCGGTGAGTTCGGTGCTGCGCAGTTCGCACATGGCGCTGGTCACCACTTACGTGCTGCTGCTCGTGCTGGTCGCCGCCCCGTGGCTGCCGCACTTTCTGCTCGGCCAGAAGGCTTGGGCGACCACCTTCATCCATCACGCCCGCGCGCTCAGCCCGCTGGGGGCGATGGCCTCCGTCATCCTGCCCTCGTTTGAGCCGGCCGGGGCGTGGCGAACCTACCTCGCCTGCTGTGCCGGAGCCTCCGCCGTGATGGCCGTGTTCATTCTGGCCCGCTTCCACTGGGCCGGCCAGCGGAACACCCGACGGCACGGGAGCACGATTGGGGACGCGGGCGAGCTGACGCGGCGCAAGCTGAGTTTCCCGTTCTACCTCATTGACCCGATGCGCCGGCGCGACTGCATCCCCAACTGGCTGAACCCGATCTTCGCCAAGGAGCTGCGCAGCCAGGCCTTCGGTGGCGGCGTGTGGGTGTTCCGCGCTGCGGTGGCGTGCTTCGGGCTGTCCATGCTCATGATGATTGCCGTCGTCGGCAACTTGGTCGGCCCCACGCCCAATCTGATCCGTGGAGTCTCGCTGGTGTTTCAACTCGGGCTCGTCGTGCTGATTGTGCCCTCCCTCACCGCCGGGGCCATCACCCAAGAACAGGAGCGGGGCAGCCTCGAATTGCTGCGGATGTCGCGGCTCGGCGCGTTCTCCATCCTCGCCGGCAAGCTGGGCGTGGCGTTGCTCTTCGTGTGCTTTCTCCTGCTGGGCGCGTTGCCGGGCTGGTATGCGATTTACTACCTCGAGATCAACACCACCAAGGAAATCCTCCAGGCTTGGGCGGTGATCGGCACCACGATTGTTTTCGCCCTCACCTCCGGCCTGTTTGCCTCCGCCGTATCCAGCCGCACGCCCACGGCCACCGCCCTGACCTACGCGCTGAACTTCCTCGTCGCCATTGCCACCCTGCTTCCGCTGCTGACGGCGGACCAGCTTTCGGTGCCGCTGCGCGAGGCCATTCTCCGGCTGAACCCTTTTGCCGCGTCGCTCCAGGTGCTCACGCGCGGCATCTTCGATGACCTGGGCATCCTTTGGCAGCGGCACACCACGCTGGCCCTCATTGCCTCGGGAGCCTTCCTGCTGATCGCCTTTCTCCGCCTGCGCTGGCTGCTGCAACCCCAGAAATGAACGCCCGCCAATGAACTTCTGGTTTCCCTTAAATTCAGACAGCAGCTCGCACCAGCCCGCGACCGGCGCGCTGAAGGCCTTCGCGCTCCGATTGAGCCACGCGGCCGTCTGGATTCCGCTCGTCACCCACCCGCTCAAGGACGCCCCCACGCACGAACTGCTTCGCGCCGCGTTGAAAGAACCTGATGCCGTCGCCCGTGAGCGCGCCTTGGAAGCCCTCGGCCTCATCCGCAATCCCGCCGACACCGCTCACGTTCGCGCGCTGCTCAACGCGGAGCTTGCCACCACTCGCGCGCAGGCCGCCCGCACCGCCGCCGCGCTCGGCGTCACGCTCAATTCAGAACAACTCGCCGCTGCCGCCCGCACCCGGCCTGCTCCACCTCAGACAACCAAACTCCCGGACGCCCTCCGAACCGCTGACCTGCGCAGCGTGGTGCATGCACTCCAAAGCCTGGACGCCACCACCGCCCAACAACATTCTGCGCTGGTGTTGCCGCTCCTGAGGCGACCGGAAACCGTCGTGCAGGAAGCGGCGGCCCGGGCCGTTCAACGGGGAAAATTGACCGCCGCCATTCCGGAACTGCTCGTCCGAACCGACGACCCTGACGAGGGCTTGCGCTTGGCGGCTTGCGAAGCACTGGCGGCCATGTTTGACACCGCCCCGCGTCCGGCGCTCATCACCGCAATGGTCCGCCGATTGGAAGTCGATCTCAGCTCGCAGGTCCGTCACGCCGCCGGCCTGCTGCTCGTTGCCTTGCATGACCCGCCGGCCCGCGATGCGCTGCTCGGCCTGCTCCAGCACTCGCGCGGCATGACCCGCGCCTCCGCCGCAGTTGCGCTGGGTGTCTGGGGAGATTCGGCGCTGGCAACGGCACTGCATCCCCTGCTCAACGATCGGGAGGATCTGGTCACGCGCGCAGCTGCCAGCGCCTTGGGCAAACTGCGTCATCCCAGTTCCAAGCCGCCCCTGCTCGCCGCCTTCCTGGTCCGCAGCCCCGCCGTGCAGGAGCGCGTAGCCTGGGCGCTTGGCGAGTTGAAAAGCACGGAGGCCGTCCCCGCCCTGATCGAAAAGCTCACTACCAAGGACGAGGACTTGAAAACGAGTCTCGCCGTGGCCTTGGGCAAGATCGCTGACAAGCGCGTGCTGCCGCCACTACGCCGGGTCTTGCATGACATTCCCGCCACCAACCATCTGCCCCGGGCGCGCGAGGCCGCGTTGATGTCCTTGACCGCGCTCGGTGACAAACAATCCATCCCACGCGCCCTGCAAATCGTCGCCACCACCGTCGTCCCCCCGGTCGCAGGCGGAGGGCCCAGCTTCGACGAAAGCTTCGTCCGCGCCGCCGCGTTGCAACTGCTCGCCGCCTTGGGCGACAAGACCACCGGGGCAGCCCTGGTGGCGGCCATCAAGGAACAAATCCCCCGGGAAATGCGGCCCACCATGGCGGACACGCTCACGAAGCTGCTGGGCAAACCCTACCAACCGCTGCCCGACGAAACCTATTTGACCTTCTTTGTGGAGAATCTCACGCC
>CAIPBN010000337.1 GCA_903863315.1 uncultured Verrucomicrobiota bacterium
CCTCGCTGGCGTCTAGCAGCAGCAGCGTGTGGCCGGTCGGCGCGGTGTCGAGGACGACAAAGCGGTCTTGGCCTTGGCCCACCTCTCGGGCGAACGCGCGGAACACCGCGATCTCCTCCGTGCAAGGGGAGCGCAAATCCTCCTCCAGCAGGGCGCGTCCGGCGGCGTCCATCTGCGCGCCTTGGGCCTGGATGACTTCCGCCGTATAGGCTGCCGTCTCCGCCGTTGGATCAATTCGGCTCAAGGTCAAGCCCTCCACCTGCCCAGCCAGCGTTTGCGCCACATGAGCGGCGGGGTCGGTCGTGCTCAAATGCACCGCTTGACCGCGCCGTGCCAGCATCACCGCGATGGCGGCGGCCACCGTCGTCTTGCCCACGCCGCCCTTGCCCATCGTCATGATGACGCCACGGCCGCTTCGCTCGATATCGGCCACGAGCGCTGCCAGGCTCTCCATTTCTGGCGGCGTCCATGCGTCCATGCGCTTAGCCACGCAGGCGGGCGCGTCATCGCTGGCGAGCAGGACGCGCAGTCCGGCGAGGCCGAGAATGTTGATGGGTCGCAGCGGCACGATGAAACTGGGCAGGCGGACAATGAACGCCTTCGCTGCCTCCAATGCCGCCAGACCGCGCCGCTGCATCGCCTGCGAGGTCAGGTCCTCCGGGCATTTGGTTTGAAACGTGCCGTTGATGACGAGCTGTTGATTGCCTACGCCCAACGCGCGCAGTTCGCCCGAGGTCCGCTCCGCTTCGTGGAGCGCGGCCAGCTGCGGACGGCTCACCAGCACCAACGTCGTCGCGGCAGCGTCCGCCAGCGTCCGGACCGTTCCCTCGTAAATCGCGCGCTGCTTTTCCAAGCCGGCCAGCGGGCCGAGACACGACGTGCCGCTGGTGTTGTTGTCGAGGAATTGATCCCACGCCTTCGCGAGGCTCATCAGCCGCAGCGTGTGGCCGGTCGGGGCGGTGTCGAAGATGACATGATCATATTGTTTCGCGGCCTCGGGATTGCCGATCAGGCCCGAGAATTCATCAAAGGCCGCGATCTCCATCGTGCAGGAGCCGGAAAGCTGCTCTTCCATGCTGCGCAAAGCCGCTTCCGGCAGCAGACCACGCATTGGCCCGATGAGCCGCTCGCGATACGCCGCCGCCGCCGCGACCGGATTGATGTTCAAGGCATGCAGGCCCGGTGCGCCGGGAATCGCCGTCGGCTGGTTGCTCAGGGAGACATCCAGCACCTCGTCCAGGTTCGACGCCGGGTCGGTGCTCACCAGCAGCACGAGCCTCCCTGCCTCGGCCAGCATCAACGCCGTCGCACACGAGAGCGAGGTTTTGCCCACCCCGCCCTTGCCGGTGAAGAACAGATAGCGGGTCGCGGTCGCGGCATCGGGTCGGTAGAGCGGCAGGTTCATGACGCCACCCCGGCCTTCTCGCCGAGTGCATCACGGGAAAGCGCCTGGCGCTCGTCGTCGGTCAGGTAGCGGCCCTTCAGCCGCATCTCGCCATCCACGAAGAGCAGCGGCAGCACGGCCACGCCTTCCTTGTCTAGCAGCGTCTTGACCGCCGGGTTCTGGATGAACGCCATCGGCTGCTGGCCGAGGTTGTAGCGCTCCACCTTCACGCCCCGTTGACTCAACTGCGTGAGCAGCGCGGCAAAGCTCACCAGCGCGGGGTCAATCTCATTGCCGCAGAGGCCGGTGGAGCAGCACATCGGCGGGTCATAAACTTGGATGGTCTTCATAGCGAGGTTCTCCGGTTGAGTTGATGCGGTGAAATTGCGTTTGCTGGTTGCGATTCGCTAACCCCTGTTTGGCCGACGCTGACTTCCGCTGATGTCTGCGGCAATGGGGTGAGCTACCCATCACTGCAAATGGATGTTCGCGCTCATTGGCTGGCCTTGAGCTGGTCGCGGCGACCGTCGGCGTAGGCGGTGAACACGCGGCGAATTTCATCCCGCACCCGGCGGAACACAGCGAGCTTCTCCGCGTCCGTCCCGGTGGCATGTGCCGGATCGTCGAAGCCCCAATGGTGACGGTTCAACTGCCCCGGAAACATCGGGCACGCCTGGTCGGCGTTGCCGCAGACGGTGATGACCGTCTCGATGTCCTGCTGGAGGAAGTCGTTCATGTGCTTCGAGCGATGCGCCGAGATGTCGATGCCGATTTCCTGCATCACTTGAATGCCGAGTGGATGCACGTAGCCGGCAGGCTTCGAGCCGGCGCTGTGAACGTCGAGGATGTCACCGGCGACGGCGCGCAGGATACCTTCAGCGAGGTGGCTGCGGCAGGAATTGCCGGTGCAGAGGATGAGGATGGCGGGCTTGATCATTTGGTTGTGGGTTGGGTTTTGGAAGCGCGTTTGCCTGCGGCTGGCGTCACCTGGGTGATTTCGGCTGCCCAGCAACAATCCGATTGCCGGGCTTTCAACCGGCGGAGGTCATCCCGAAACACCGGATGCGTGGGCAGGCAGTCCTGAAGGCAGCGCAACTGCCAGTCCAGCTCACGCGGAAGCTCGGCGGGGAGGGAGTAAATCATCCACTGCTCGTGGCGCTGTGCCTCCACCAGCCCGCGCTGGCGCAGATATGCCAGGTGTTTCGAAGCGGCCACCTGGGTCAGTCCGAGAATTTCCTGCAGGTGGCAAACACAGAGCGGCGACTGCGCGAGCAGGTGCACGATGCGCAGGCGCGTCTCGTCGCAGAGGCAGTTGTAAACCTGGATGAGTGGCGGCGGTTGCATACCCGTTTGAAGGATATGCTTGTATAGGAATAAGCACAAGCGCCCGAATGCTCCGCCGGGCTGGAAGGCTGGTGGTGCCGGCCGGCCGCCAAGCTACAAAGTCCGGAAGGCGTAGCCGGCGTTGCGCACAGTGCGGATGCAATTACGGGCGCTGCCCAGCTTGATGCGCAGCCGGCGGATGTGGGTGTCCACGGTGCGCTCGGTGGCGAACTCTGCCCCGGGCCAGGCGGCTTGGAGCAGCCGCTGGCGCGTCCAGACCTGGCCGGGGTGCTCCAACAAGGCGCTGAGCAGTTTGATCTCAGTGGGCGTGAGCGGCACCTCCCGTCCACGCACGACGGCTTGATGAGCTTCGGCGTCCACGACGAAGTCTGCGGTGGTCCGCCTGGGCGGGGCGGGGCTATCCGGGTGCAGGCGTTTCAGGAAGTTGCGCACTCGGGCGCCCAGCTCACGGGGCGGGAAGGAGCGCAGCAGAAACTCGTCGGCTCCGAGCTCAAAGGCCAGCAACCGATCCGTCGGATTGTCATGGGTGCTGAGGATGAAAACCGGCAGTTGCGTGGTGCCGGGATCACCCCGGAGTTCTTTGCAGATGGTGAGCCCGTCCAAACCGGGGAGCTGCAGGTCCAGCAAGACCAGGTCCGGCAGATGAGCGCGGGCGAGGCCGAGAGCGGCCTCGCCGTTGCTGGCCGGCAGGATGCGACAGCCCAGCGCGCGCAGCGCAGCGGTGATCCCGCCGTCTTCGTCCGTGGTCAGCGCCACGAGGATTTGCGCGTCTGCAAGTGACATTTAACTGGAAGGCAAACATCGCGGATGCGGGTGGCGGGTGTATTACACTCAGGTTAAAACGAGGTGAACTGCCGGGCTGCAACGTTGCGGGATCGTGACCTGGCAGGCTGGAGAACGTAACCCAAGCGGTTAAAGGTTTGCCCGCTTTGCTGCGTGGCGAAGCACGGGTTCCGGCGCTTTTAATCCCGCGTTTACGTCGGAACCCGTTTTTACTTTCTGACGAGCTGGTCCGACCCTGTGGCAGCACCTGCGGCGGAGTGCAGGGAGGAGCCACCTCAACTGCGGTGCCGCGTCAACCGCACGCTGACGTGGCGGGCTTCGGGGATGATGAACTTCTTCACCTCAACCGTGACGGCCGTTGCACCGAAGTCCGCCAGCACCACCGCCGCAATGTCCGCCGCGAGCTTCTCAATCAGCTTCCAGCTGCGGCCCTCGCCGAAGGCCAGCAGGCGGCGCGACACGGCGTAGTAGTCGATGGTCTCGCGCAGGTCGTCACTGGCGGCGGCGCGGGTGAAGTCATGCTGCATCTCGACGGTCAACAGCAGCCGTTGCGGCTGCGCGCGCTCCGCGTCCGGCACACCAACGCGGTAGTGAACTTCGAGGTCGGTGAGGGAAATCGTGTCCATGTTCAGATGGTGTTTACCACTTCTTCCAGCAGAACTCGGGTGGGCTGGTTCAGCTCCATCCCCATCGCCTCCGCCACCGTCACCCAGCGGAACTCCTGCGCCTCGTCGTTCAGTGTGACGGGCGGCGCGCTGCCGAAGGCGCGGCAGGTGTAGTTGAGCAGCAGGAAATGCGCATCGCGGTAAAACTCCTTCGAGTGGATGCAGTCCTGCACCATGACGAAACGGGTGTCCATGATGTCGAGACCGGTCTCTTCCTTCAGCTCGCGGCGGAGCGCGTCCTCGGAGCGCTCGCCCCACTTGATCTTGCCGCCCGGAATGCCCCAGAGGTGCGACCACTTGTGCGTGCGCAGCATCAGCACGCGATCGTCCGCGTCGAGGATGAGGCCGCCGACGGTGGAGACGGGAATGGGGTCTGGCGTCTGGTGCTTGGGGTCCGGGGTGAGGCGCATCGCGTGGCGCGTCATCAGGTCGCGCAGTTCGCCGAGGTGCTCGACGATCAGGTCCGGCGCGGCGGCGCGGAGCTGCGGGAGCTTGTTGTAGCCGGTCAGCACGGCGACCGAGTGGACGCCGCCGTGCTTCGCCGTCTCAATGTCGTGCGCCATGTCGCCGATGAAGACCGTGGCTTGCGGGTCAAGGCCGTTCTCGGCGATGAGCTGCTGGATGACTTGGCG
>CAIPBN010000338.1 GCA_903863315.1 uncultured Verrucomicrobiota bacterium
AGCGTGACTTCCATCCAAGCCGGGCCCGCCTTCACCGTGGTTTCCGCCACACGGGGCTGCCCGTCAAAGCTGCCGGCCAAGGCAAATTTGATTTCCGCTTCGCTGCCGGTTTTCACCCACGCCGTCAAGCGGTGCGGCACTCCCGTCGTGAACTGGACCGGATGGAATTTGCCCTTGGCCTTGATCAGGGCGGACTGGCGGCCCGTCTTCACATGGGCCGGGTCCGTGTTGACCGTCACCGTGTTGTCCCAGCACGCCAAGGCTTGCAAATAGCCGACGCCCGCCGATTCAAACCCGCCCCAGACGCTGCATCCGTCGTAGGCCAGTTTGGCCTTCGCGTCAAAGAAACCGCTGGCCGTCGGGTCCACCCGCAGCAACGGCGTGGAGTAGCGAAATCCCTGCCGGTCCGTCACCGCCCCGCCGATGTAGAACGGCATCGGGCTGGGCGGCAATTCCACGGAACAAACCCCGTTGGCGCGGCGCGCGGGCAGCGTGGTCCAAAACCGCGAAACCCAGTTGCCGTTGTCACCGTGGCTGAGGATGAGTTCAGCCGAATCCACCTCGCGCGGTCCGTTGAAATCCCATTCCACCACCGTGACCGCCCCGCGCTTGGTGAGACGCAGCGTGCTGACGGTGTTGAACGGTTGCGCCTTTTTGAGATGCGCATCCAGCCACGCGAACACCTGCTCGTCCGCCGTTGGCGTCAGGCCGTGGTTCCAGTTGGGCAGGATGGTCAGGTGCTTTGGTCCGCTGGCCATCCGGTGCGTCTCCATCAAGGCTGGCATCCAGTAAAACGAATCGTTCGCGCCGGTGAACCAGCCGATGGGCGTGGCACGCCTGGCCAGCCGGAAGGCGGGATCGAGCGTGCTGCGCCAAAGCTCTTGCGCGGCCGGGTCATACTTGGGATTTGGCCCGCGCCCAAACCACCAGGAGTTGCCCAGTTGCAGGCTGCCGGTGCCGAACATCGCCGAGCCCACCTTCAAGCGCGGGTCCACCCCGGTCATCAGCGTGGTGTAAAAGCCGCCCCACGAGCTGCCGCACATGCCGATACGATTGCGGTCCACCTCGGCGCGGGATTCCAGGTAGGAGACCGCCCGCAGCAGCGCGACGGCTCCGTGGTAGATGGGTGCGCGACGCGGGTCGGCTGCCGTCTCCAGCCCGGACACGATGGGATAGCCGCCGGTCGAGCGGTAGCCGGGCAGGGGGAAATCAATGCACAAGGCCGCATAGCCACGCTTGGCTCCCAGAATGGTCCAGTAGCTGGAAGCCCGGCCCAATCCGCCCTGGTTCCAGATAAACGCGGGCAAGCCGCGCTGGCCCTTCGGATGGCTGAAGTAGGCGAAGATGTCCACGCTCTTCTCGCCATCCATCTCGGAGTGGAACATCACCTCTTCGTTGACGATGCCGTCCTTCTCCTCGGTCTTGGTCGTCCGCGCTTGGAGCGGGGGCGCAAGAATTTTGGACAGATCGAAAACCGGGTCAGCCTCGGCCGCCGGAAGCAAAGGCACCACCGCCGAACCCCAGCCCAGCAGCAGGCCGATGAGCAGGCGGGAAAACCGATTACGGCACCCGGAACATGCCTGCCTGCGGGCCGCTGATGCCGGGCTGCTCATGCCCGCGGCAGCGTGACGTTCTCCAGCCCGAGCTTGAAGAAGTGGTCGGGCGGCGCGGGTTCGCACACATGCCAGCCTTGCACATAGTCCACCCCGAGACTCTTCAC
>CAIPBN010000339.1 GCA_903863315.1 uncultured Verrucomicrobiota bacterium
GGCGGGTGCGATGGGCTTCGAGATCGTATTGCGCCACGAGGCCAACTGAGTGCGCTCCCCGCCCGGCGGTGCGAATGGCGTCCACGCCGTAGGCATAGCCCAGGGTGAACTCCCACACCCTGCTCGGCGAGGTGTAGCCCAATCCCCCGCCCACGCCCGTGTGCCAGTCGCCCGGCTGCGCCATGCCGGCGACGTAATCCACCACCGCCGTGGCGGCAAAACCGGTGAGGTTCCAGCGCTTCCGCGCGTCCAGCGGCAGCGTGTAGAGCCCGCCCAGCAGCACGAACTGACGGGCGGTGATTTCCTGAAAATAGTAACCGGGCAGGCTCAACGGAAACTCCGCCGCCATCGGCAGCGCCGCCCCCAGCCGATAGCCGGTGAAACGATCCGCGCTGAGGCTGGAGCCCATAGTGAAGTTCACCGAGAAGTAGTCTTCGCGTTCCGGCACGCGGTAGGCGATCAAGGCCCGCGCCCAGAACAGGTGTGTCTGCGCCTCGGCGATCCGATCACCGCCAAACCCGAAGCGTCCGCTGTTCATGCGCGAGTCCGCCTCATACCACGCGGACAACTCCATCGCCACGTTCGGCGTCAGCAACGGCTCGCGGCCCCCATAGCGCAGCCCCACCCGGGTGCGCAGTATGCCGGTGTCCGCCGGCAGGGTGAAGCCCGCAGCCGTCCGGTTGGCGCGCTCGTATTCGGTGTAGTGAAAGCTGGCGCGCAGAATGCCGTTGAGGGGGATGCGCGCCCCGGGATTGAACAGGTGATAAACGCTGGTGGACAACTCGCCGCCGTGGCCTTGGAAGGATTCCTCCTTATGAAACTTGCCATCCCTCACCTCGGAATAGCTGTCGGCAAATCCGCCACCCGCCGCCCCCACCGCCCAATGCGTCTGCGGTCCCAGCGCCTCGCGGAAGGCCAGCTCGCTGTCCAAGTAGAGCGGAGCCACGGCAAGCCGCAGGGTCTGGCCGGGACGCGGCCAGTCGGGGAGATTCAGGTAGTAGAAGGCATACGCGGCCACCGGGCCCACGCCTTGCAACGACTGGTTGTAGCCCAGGTGAAACAGTTGCCGCTTCTCCGGGTCCACCTGCGCTCGCGCCGCCGGCAGCAGCGCAACGGCACAGCACACCAACACGAGCAGGCACTGGGGGAGGTTCACGAACCCTGTTTAGGTCAGGCGGACTGAGGCGGCAAGCGGAAAGCCAGCGCAGACCATGGCTGCCGACGGGAGGTGGCTACCGGGTGGCGAGGAAATCGGCCAGCGAGCGAATTTGCGCGTCGGTGAGCGGACCACCTTCCGCCGTGGCAAAGGCCGGCATCAGGGTGCCGGGCTTGCCATGTGTGATCGTTTCCAGCCAGTAATCACGGCGCACGGGCTGCTTCAGCGCACGCAGGTCCGGCACCATTTTCGCCCGGTGCTCCGCCTCGTGGCAGATGCCGCAGGCGGCGGCGAACAGCTCGCCCCCCAGCTTCTGCCGCGTCGGCGTGGCGTGGCACTCCGCGCAGGCCCCGCGGAAGACCGCCTGCCGGTCGGACTTTGCCAGCCGCTGGTTGCGGGCCCGCTCCTCCGGGGTCACCGGCTCCTGGATGTCTACCTGATAACTCAAAGCCTGCATCCCGGCAGTGGTGTGAACCACGGCGCTTTTCAACAAACTGCCCTGCTTGCCACGAATGTCGGTGGTGATCACCACCTGCCCGTGTTCGCCGGGACGCAGCGTCCATGGCCGGGCGGGAATGCTCGCGGCGCTGCAGCCGCAGGACAGCGTCACGTCCTTGATGACCAGCGGCTGCGTGGAAACATTGGTCAGCGCGAAACGGACCAGCGCATTCGTCTGGCCGAAGCGCACGCTGACCTGCTTGTTCAGCGCGTCCACCGCCAGTGCGGAAACTTGCACCGCAACCTGAGCGGACACCCACCCCGGCAACGCTGCCAGCAGCCCCCCAAGGAGCAACCACAGCAGTGGTGAAGCCAGACGACGATGATGCACGCCAGTCGCACTAACACGGTGCCCGGAAGCTGGCCAGCAGAAGCTGAGGCAGGCACTCATGCGCGCAGACGGGTGGCAATCATCTCCGCTGTGCGTTCACTGGCCCCTTGGTTGCGTTGCACCACTCGCAGGGCATTGGCTCCCATCTGCTCGCGGCGGACGGGATCGAACAGGAGGCTCGCCAGCGCGGCTTCCACCCCGGCGGCGTCCGGTGCCTGCATGGCTCCGTCGCCGGACACAAATTCCGCGGCA
>CAIPBN010000340.1 GCA_903863315.1 uncultured Verrucomicrobiota bacterium
CTCCCCTCATCCGATGAAGGGAGAGGGAGTCAAAGCGCGTCGTGGAGCCCAGCGATTCCATCGAATCCCGTTCCGAAATGGGACCAGGCCTCGACGGCGCGGTGAGGACACCGCGCCCTACCACAGCAGGCTCACGCAAGGCGAGGCCGGGGCGCGGCTGGTTGGTGAAGTTGAAGTTCATTCGCGGTGTGGCGCTGGTTTACTGGGTGGTCAGCTTCGGCAAGGTGCTCACGCGTTGCAGTTCAAAATCCCCGACGTTGCTGAAGGTGCGGGTGTCGTTGACGGGCACGTTGCCGACAATCCGGGAACGGCCGATGAAGGTGATCTCCTCGGCAAAGGTGCCCAACATCTTGGAACTGCCCTCGGTGAGCGCGGTAAAATCCACCGGCGGCGCGGTGAAGGTCAGCACCATCCGGCGCTGGAGTTGGAACGACTCGGCCCCGACGGGCAGGAGGGCGTTGAAGGTGGCGTTGAGGTTGTCGTGGTCCGGATGATACGTGTGGAGGAACGGGTTCGAGGCGTGGTCGTTGTAGTCCATCGTGATGACGTTGGTGATGCTCTGCCCCTGGGCGAAGTTGCCCGTCGCCAGCCAGCCCGCGTTGAGCTTGCTCCACGGCAGATGGACGGCACTGATGCGCCGGGCGGTGGCGAGGCGGGTGGGGTCCAGCAGGCTTTCCTTCGTCGTCAGGACATCGTTGGTCTGTCTGTCGGTGCCGCTGAAGATGCGTTGCACCAGCCGGATCTCGCTGTTGGTGCCCACATGATAAATGAGCCGGAGCGGGAAGGAGCTTTGGACGCGGGTTAGCGAGGTGTCGATGTTGGTGACCGCATACGCCGCAACGCCATTGGCCGCAGCGGGGGCGAGCGCCGGCTTGCCATCCGGTCCCATCTGGTAGCTCTTCAAATAGGCGCGCACCTGGGTGACGTTCGCGTTGCCCACCCACAAGCCCGCCGGTGAGCTGCGAAGGGCGGAGACGGGCAGGTCCGTCTGCGAGTAGCCCAGGGAATCGGTGAGGCGCAGGACGCCGGCGAAGAGGTCGCCGGGATTGCCCGGGGTGGCGTTCATCGCCTGCCGGTTCAGGCCGAGAATGATTTCAACATCCGACCCCGGCTGGCCTTGCGGCGCGAGCGTCACGACCTGGGGCGTGGAGAAGTTGATGAAGGAGTAGGTCAGGTTGGTCATGTTCCGCGGTCCGCGCAGGAGCAGCGGCGTCAGGCCCACATGAGCCACCTGCCCCGCCGGTGCGGCCGCCGAGGGCAGCAAGCTGGTGGTGACCTGGAGCGTGCCCGCAGTGACGTTGCGCAGCCGGATGCTGTATTGCCCCAGTGTGTCCCCAAACCGGACGCCGCTGGCGCTCTGCGGGGTGACCAGCACCGGGCCGAAGTAACTGTTGTATTGGTTCCCGGCGCGAATCCAGTAGGCCTGCCCACGGTTGACGGGGGTGGAGAACCGGGCGAGCAGCTCGCGGGTGGTCGGTGCGGCGTTCGCGGCCTCGCCGCCGGGGTAGAAGAAGATTTGCGACTGGTTTTGCAGCAGCGGCGAGGGGGAGAGGAAGTTGTCAAACACAGGCGGGTTGACCGCCGGCGTGGAGAAGCCGATGAAGTTCACGCCCTGCGCGGTCCAGGTGTTCCTCGGCGGGACCGGCTGGCCGACCAGGTTCCAGGTGTAGTTGGCCCCGGAGTTGTTCCGGATCAGATACGCGGCATTGGGGAGCAGTCCGCTGATGGTGGTCGGGACGGTCCCGGAGCGCGTCCAGACCGCCCAATCCACGTTCGAGGGCAAGGGCGTCGCGGGATCATTGATGAAACGACCGGGGGCGATGACGGGCTGCCAGAGCCAGACCTCGGAAATCGGATTCGAGGGGTCGGCCCCGATGAGGGTGTCCAGATTGGTGTAGCTGGCATCCACGAAGAGATACACGGAGTTCCAGCCGGGCTTGAGGGTGATGCTCTGCGTGACCCATTGGGCGTGGAGATTGCCGGCCGTGAAGAGCAGCAAGGCGGCGAGCAGATGGCGGAGGTGCGTTTTCATGGCTTGCGGTAGAAATACCAGGCGGACTGCGGCGTCAGCTTTTGGAGGTTGGCCACCGGGGAACCGGCGGAAATCCCCCCGAACATCACCAGTTGCGTCCCCGACCAGATGCCGGTGGAGCGGCTCCGGGAGAGCGCGCCCGTGGAGGTGTCCAAGGTCCGCCAGCGGTTCCGCAGCGGGTCATAGGCCGCACCGGTCGGCAGCGTTCCCGAGGCGTCTTCGCCGCTGAAGAGCAGCATCTCAGACC
>CAIPBN010000341.1 GCA_903863315.1 uncultured Verrucomicrobiota bacterium
CCGGCCCGCCGCGTCATACTCCAGATGCTCCACCTTGACCTGTTCGGCCTGTCCCAGGGCCATTTCATCTGCCCCGCTAAGGCATTAAGGGCGACAAAGTTTTTTACTTTTGACTGGACTCGGCTGAGCCGCGCGGGCAATCTTCAGTCATGAAACGAAGCAAAGAAGACGAAAGCACGATTGTCAAACGGGTGTCGGTGCGCTTACTCCTAGAACACGAGCGGCCTGAGTTCGACCGACTGCTGGAAGAACGACATTATCTGAAGAGCGCGCGGCTCTCTGGGCAGACCCTGCGCTACGTCGCCGAACTCGACGGAGTCTGGGTCGCCTTGGTGTGCTTCGGCGCGGCGGCGTTGCACTTGAAAGCCCGTGAGCAGCATCTCGGCTGGAGTCCGCGCCAGCGGGCGCGCCGACTGAAGTTCGTGGTCAGCAACAGCCGGTTTCTGGTTCTGGCCGAACGCCAGCGCTATCCCAATCTGGCCTCGCGGGCGCTGGGACTCTGCCTGCGCAGGCTCGACGCCGACTGGCAGGCGCGCTGGAAGCACCCCGTGCTGGTGGTGGAGAGCTTCGTGGATGAAAGCCTCCATCCGGGCACCTGCTACCGGGCCTGCGAATTTAAGGCGCTCGGCCTCACCCAGGGCTACGGACGCGCCAGTCGCGACTTCTACACCGAGCACGGCAAACCCAAGCAACTCTATCTGCGAGAACTGCGTCCGGGCGCCGCGGCGATCCTGCGGGGTGGGCGTCTGCCCAGCGCGCTGGCCGACCACGAGGAATGCCTCGCCGGGCCCTGCCCGTTTCGTGCCGGACCGCTGCGCGGCTTGTGGGAGCGCTTTCTGACGCTGGCCGACCCGCGCAAACGCGGTCACGGAATGCGCCACCGTCAGGCCTCAGTGCTGGCCTGCGCGGCGACGGCCACGCTGCTGGGCGCGGGAGGTTACGCGGCCTTCGAGGATGTCTGCGGGAAATTTACCCAGCGCCAACTCAAGGCGCTCGGCTGCTGGCGGGATGAGCACGGGCGCTTCCATGCTCCCAGCGACACGACTTTCTTCCGCGTGTTGAGCCAGCTCGACGCCGCTCATTTCGAGCAAATCCTCGCCGGCTGGCTGATCGAGCAGGAACCCTCCGAGCTCGCCCGCCTGGCCGTCGATGGCAAGACCTTGCGCGGCAGCGGTCGCGCAGATGGCAAGCCGCTCCAGCTCCTCTCGGCTGTCACTCATCGCCTGCGCCTGACGCTGGCTTCGGTGGCCATCGCCGAGAAGAGCAACGAAATCCCCGCGCTTCAGCCACTGCTCCGCGGCCGGGCACTGGAAGGCTCGCTGATCACCGCCGACGCGATGCACTGCCAGCAGGAGAGCGCCCGCTTCGTGACCCAGGAACTCGGCGCCGATTATCTCTTCGGACTCAAAGGCAACCAGAGTGGCATTCTGGAACGGGCGGAGCGCAAGCTCTCCCCGCTTTTTTTTGCCCCTCTAAAAAAGACGCCTCCTGGGAGAAGGCGCACGGGCGGCTCGAGCGCCGCCAGATCAGGCGCCTAGCAGTTAGCCCCGAGGAGATCGGGCTCTGCGGTTGCTGGCAAATCTTCGCCATCAAGCGTGACCGCACCGAACTAGCGGCCGCACGCGCCAATCCCTCAGAGAAAACGCCGGAACCCGAGCTGAGCTACTATGTGAGCAGTCTCGGCCATCAGGAAACCAGCGATCAGGCACTGCTCGACGCGGTGCGCGGCCACTGGAGCGCGATCGAGAACGGGGTTCATCACACCCGCGACGTCAGCTTTGGCGAAGATCGCTCGCGCATCGCACACCCGACGGCCGCGCGCGTCATGGCGACGCTCCGCAACCTCGTCATCGGCATCTACAACCTGGAGCAGGAGCGCTCGGACGCAACCGCCGCCTCGCTGCCAACCTGGCAGCGCCAACTCACGGCTTCGAAGGCGATGCGCTTCATCCTCTAAGCGCGCCAACTTACCACAACCAACCCACTTCGCCTATCGCTCGATCAATCGAATCGCTGATCACACCGCCCTCATTCTAAACGACCACCCAGCGCCGAAACTGCCGCCCACGGCCAACGATTCGGCACGCTGCAAATCGCGGGAACCTTCAACCTTTCGCAGCATGCGAACTTCCCACCACTATGCCTCTGACAGACGAAATAGCCCTGAGGCCAGGCAGATGAGGTTCCATTCGCCGTTGACTTTCTTTAAGCC
>CAIPBN010000342.1 GCA_903863315.1 uncultured Verrucomicrobiota bacterium
AAGGTCGAACGGTGCCGGCGGCGTCTCGAACAGGGGAAACCCGGATGCACCGCTCCCACCCAACGCGGCCGCTCCAAGCCCTCGGGGAGTGTGTAGCTATTTGTGGGACACTACACTAGTGAGCAAGCTGCAGCGGCTGGAGGAAAAGGACATGGCGGCCTTCAAGCTCGTCACCAGCAAGACCGGCCACCCGACGGAGGAGGAGTTCATCCGCCACTTGCAGAAGGCCGTGGACCTCTACCGGCCCAAGTTCGACGAGGAAACCGCGCGCGGGGACATGATGTTGAACACGCGCATTCTCTGGCAGGAGTTGTGGGGCAAGAGCATTGACGTGCGTGCAGCCATCATCCGCCCGGCGTTGCTGCGCGCGGAGCGGGAGTATCAGGATTTCGACCCGACGCTGAAGGAACGGCTGGGCCGAATCGGGCAGCAGTAGCGGGGTGTGAGTCGGGCAAGATGCCCGCCTCACCTTCACGTCCCGAGGAAGGCCTTGTGCACGGCGCGCATGGCGGCGTCGCCTTTCGCGAGGTCGATCACCACGGAGATTTTGATTTCGCTGGTGGAGATCATGTCGATGTTCACGCCTTCCTTGGCCAGCGTCTCGAACATCTTAGCGGCCACGCCGCTGTGGCTCTTCATGCCCACGCCCACGATGGAGAGCTTGCCGATGGTTTCGCTCACAGCGAGTTCCGCGAAGCCGATCTCGGCCTTGAGGGCGTCCATGACCTTCCGCGCCTTGGCGAGGTCGGGCTTGTCGGCGGTGAAGGAGATGTCGGTGGTCGGCGACTTCGAGCCGTGGCTGATGTTTTGCACGATCATGTCCACGCCGATGGTCGCGTCCGCCAGCGCCTTGAAGACGCGGGCGGCGACGCCGGGTTTGTCCGGCACGGCGACGAGCGTCACCTTGGCCTGGTTCTTGTCGAGCGCGACGCCGCGGACGACGACGCCTTCCATGCTTTGCGTTTCTTCTTTCACGATGGTTCCGGGGTTGTCGTTCAGACTGGAGCGGACTTCAAACACGACGCCGAATTTCTTGGCGAACTCGACGGAGCGGAGCTGCATCACCTTCGCTCCCGCGCCGGCGAGTTCGAGCATCTCGTCGTAGGCGATCTCGGGGAGCTTCTGTGCGCCAGGGACGATGCGCGGGTCGGCGGTATAGACGCCGTCCACGTCGGTGTAAATCTGGCAGAGGTCGGCCTTCACGGCGGCGGCGAGCGCGATGGCGGTGAGGTCCGAGCCGCCGCGGCCGAGCGTGGTGATCTGGCCCTCGGCGGTCTCGCCTTGAAAGCCGGCGACGATGACGACGTTCCCGGCGTCGAGCTGCGCGTGAACTTTCTTCGGGGTGATGTTCTTGATCTTCGCCTTCGTGTGGACGCCGTCAGTGACGATGCCCGCCTGCGCGCCGGTGAGGGAGGTGGCCGGGATGCCGAGCTGCTGGAGGGCGATGGCGGTGAGGGCGATGGTCTGCTGCTCGCCGGTGGCCAGGAGCATGTCCATCTCGCGCTCGCTGGGCAGCGGGGTGATTTCCTTGGCGAGCTTGATGAGGTTGTCGGTCACGCCGCTCATGGCGGAGACGACGACCACTACTTGATCGCCCCGGTTGCGATACTCGGCGACGCGCCGGGCGACGTTCTTGATGCGCTCGGGATTGCCGACCGAGGTGCCGCCGTATTTCTGGACAATGAGAGCCATGTCAAAGGGCGCGTGTTCTAGCAGGAGGGCGCGGGATTTGGCAATGCCAGTTCTCGCCGCAGAGCTTGTGTGCGCGGGGCAAACACCAGTTGCCTCTGCGCCCCCGCCCCGTAAGCTCGCGCCATGCGACCAGTGGACATGCAGCCGGTGGGGGCGGAACTCGCCATCAAGTGGGACGACGGCACGGAGAGCTTCGTGCGGTTGGAGGCTTTGCGGCGTGCCTGCCCGTGCGCGGGCTGCAAGGGCGAGGTGGACATCATGGGCAATCTCTACAAGAACCCTGACAAGCCCTACACGCCGAGCGCCTTCCAGCTCACGCGCCTCGGGATGGTGGGCGGCTACGGCGTGCAACCGCTCTGGGCGGACGGTCACGGCACGGGGATTTACGCCTTCGATTACCTCAAGCGGCTGGCGGACGCGGCGGCGAACTGACTGGTCCTGATGCGGAGGAATCCGCTCAGTGCGATGGAATCGGCGGGATCGGAAGCAGGCCGCGCTGCCGGGCCGACGACAAGGCGAGGTGGCGCGTCACACACGCTTGGAAATGCTGCATCGTAAAGGGCTTGGCGAGGTATTCGGCCGCGCCCAGCACGAACGCCTGGGCTCGCGTCTGATTGTCGTGGAGGCTGCTGATAAAGATGACTGGAATATGCCGCAGGCGCAGGTCCGCCTTGACCTGTCGGCAAACTTCCAGACCGCTGATGCCGGGCAGGCGAATGTCCAAGAGAATGAGATCGAAAACTGCTTCAGCGAGGCGACGGAGCGCCACTTCACCAGACTTCAGCACGGTGCTTTCGAGTGCCGATTGCTTCAGGGCCTCGTGCAAGAGTTTGCCCATGTCCGGGTCATCCTCGATGATGAGGACGCTGCGGGGTGCCTTCGCAGCAGGCGCAGGGCTGGTTGCAGGTGGGTTGGCAGGCATTGTCTAGGGCCGTATGGTAGTGGCCGACTTGGCAAATCAGGCAAGCGGGAACTTGGCAAAATGCCGGAAACTGGCTGGTGGAATGATTCTTTCGGGCCGGACTGCTGAGCTGGGTTCGTCAGGTTGGTTCGCGTTCCAGCTTCTGCAGTGGCGGCAGACGACTTTCAAGCTGTTGCGTCACAATACCAGCAGAGCAGGCTGGGAGGAATTGGAGGAGGAGAAGGATAAAAGAGTCGCTCCGCCCAACCTGCACGCGCGGTCCCAAGTTGCATGGAACAGCGGCAGCCACAGGGCTTCCATTGGGTCGTCTTCAGCAGGAGCGGAGGGTGAACCCTCGGTGTATCGTCCACCGACACCCGGCGAAGATGGCGATGGAACATCACTAGCGAGCCCGCTAGCCTCGCTGCAAATGCGGCTCCAGCGATGGCATCACTGGCGGTGTGGCTTTCTGCCCGATTGGGGGCGGCGGTTATCGGCAGTCGGCCTGGTGGGCTTGTTGTTGTGGATCAGTGCTGATTCTGCGAGTTCGGCGGCCAGCACGGGCAAGACGCTTTTGGTGGGAAGTGAGCAGGATTTTCCCCCGTTTGCGCTGGGGCAGACAGACGCGACGGCCGGGGGCTTCACGGTCGAGTTGTGGCGGGCAATCGCGCGGGACCAGGGGTTGAATTACACCATCCGGGTCCGGTCTTTCAGCGAGACGCTCGAGGAGTTCAAGGCCGGGCGGGTGGATGTGATGATCAACCTTGCCCAGTCGGAGGCCCGCCGTGAGTTTGCGGATTTTACCGTGCCGCACGTGGTCATGCATGGCGCGGTCTTCGTGCGGCGGGGCGAGTCGCGCATCCGCACCGAGGCGGACCTGGCGGACAAGTCCATCATCGTGATCAACGCCGATCTGGCGCACGACTATGCAATCAGCCGGGGATGGCAGCGGCAACTGGTGCCAGTCACCACGGCCGCCGATGGCTTCAAGCTGCTGGCCGACGGCCGGCATGATGCCATGCTCATCAGCCAACTGGCCGGGATGCAGACGCTTCGGAAGCTCGGCATCGGCAACGTTGTCCCTTTGCCGGCAAAGGCTGGCTTCTCGCAGAAATTTTCCTTCGCCGTGCGCAAGGGTGACGCGGATTTGCTGGCCCGGCTCAACGAGGGGCTGGCCTTGACGAAGAGCAGCCGGGTTTACGACGAGTTGTATGAGCGGTGGTTTGGCGTCTATGAGGTCCGGCCGGTCACGCTCTGGGACCTGGGAAAATACTTGTGGCCGCTTGCGCTGCTCCTGCTGGGGGGTGGGGCATGGCTGATTTGCCGGCAGCGTTTGGAGCGCCCCCGGGTCGAGGCCGTGATGCGCGAGAGCGACGAGCGGCTCCGGCAACTGGCGGAAACGCAGGCGATCCTGGATGCCCTGCCAGCCAAGATTGTCCTGATCAGTCCGACGGGCGTGATCGTGGCCGTGAACATGGCGTGGGCGCGTGCGGCCCAGGCGCACGGGCATCTGGGGCCCCGCCACGGCGTGGGGCAAAGCTATCTGGAAGTCTGTGAGCGTGCCCATGGCGATCCAGTCGTGGCCTTGCGGGAGGCTGCGGGGGACATTCAGCGGGTGCTTCGGGGAGAGGCCACCGGGTTCTTCCTGGAATACCAGTGCCACTCGCAGGGAGCCTCCCGCTGGTTCCAACTCATGGTGGTTCCGCTGCATGCCAGCCACCTCGCGGGCGCGGTGGCTATGCACGTCAACATGACGGCGCTCAAACAGGCCGAGGCCGTGCGGGACGAAAGCCAGCGCCTGCTCGACAAGGCCTTGGAAGTCGGCCACATCGGAAGCTGGGCCTATGAAATCCCCGCGCCGGGTGATGCCCAGGGCAAAGTCATCTGGTCGGCGGAGACCTGCCGCATCTTCGGTCTCGCCCCCGGCGAATTCGATGGGCGGCTGGACACCTTCTTCGACCTCGTGCATCCCGAGGACCGGGAGCGCGTCATGGGGGCGACGCGCATCACTGTGGCCAACGGTCGCCGGTTTGATTTTGAGTATCGCATCCGCCACCGGAACGGCCAGGAGCGCTGGGTGCGTGGAGTGGCCGACGTGGAGCGGGACGCTGACCAGCAGCCGCTGCGCATGGTGGGCGTGGTGCAGGACATCACGGACCGGCGGCAACTGGAGGAGCAGCTCCGTCATTCCCAGAAAATGGAGGCACTGGGCCAGCTCGCCGGTGGCATCGCCCATGATTTCAACAACATCCTGGGGGCCGTCCTCGGCAACGCGGAACTGGCCAAGCTCCAGCCGCCCGGCAGCCCGGTGATTGGGGATTATCTGGATTCCATCCTCAACGCGAGCCGGCGCGCGCGCGATCTGGTCCGGCAGATCCTGGCCTTCAGTGGCCGGCAGGAGCAGAAGCGCGAGCCGATGCAGTTGCACACGGTCGTGCGCGAGGCCCTGGGCTTGATGCGCGCCTCGGTGCCCGCGGCCGTTGAGTTCCGCAGCAACATCGCCGTGGTCCCGAGCGTCCTGGCCAACGCCTCGGAGATTCACCAGGTGATGATGAACCTCTGCACCAACGCCTGGCATGCGCTGCAAGGCCGGCCCGGCACCATCACCATCGAGCTGGCGGAGACGGAGGTGGACGAGGCCCTGGCGCGGCAGCACCCCGGCCTTCGGCCCGGCCGTTACGTGCGCCTCATCGTCGCGGACAACGGCTGCGGCATGGGCAGCGCCACGTTGGCGCGCATCTTCGAGCCCTTCTTCACCACCAAGCCGTTGGGCGAGGGCTCGGGACTCGGGCTGGCCGTCGTGCATGGGATCGTGCGTAACCACGATGGCGTCATCGTGGTCAGCAGCCAGCCCGGTCAGGGCACCAGCTTCGCGCTCCACTTTCCCGTCTTCGTGGCGGAAGTGGTCGAGCTGCCCGCCCAGCCGCCACCCACTCCCCGCGGGCGCGGCGAGCGAATCCTGTTTGTGGATGACGAGGAGCCGCTGGTGATCATGGGCAAGGGGGCCTTGGAACGGCTGGGCTACCGGACGACGGCGCTGGCCAGTCCAATCGAGGCGCTCGCCGTGTTCCGCTCGCGCCCGATGGAGTTCGATCTCGTGATCACCGACCTGAACATGCCCGGCCTCAGCGGCACCGAGTTCGCCCGCCAGTTGCGGGCGGTCCGGCCCGACATCCAGTTGGTGCTCACCACCGGTTACAGCTCCGGCATCACCGAGGAGGTGATCACCGAGCTGGGCTTCTGTGAGTTGTTGCCGAAGCCCTACGATTTGCGCACCTTGGGCGAGACCACCCATCGCGCGTTCAACGAAACCACTCTCACCCGCCGCTCATGAACGACATCCTTCTCGTGGAAGACGACACGGCGTGCGCGACGATGCTGCGGGCCGCGCTCAACCACTTCGGCCACCCGGTGGTCCACGCGGCAGATGGCCGGGAGGCGCTGCGACTGTATGAACCGCAGACCACGCGGCTGGTCATCGCCGATCTGCTCATGCCGGAGATGGATGGCATGGAGTTGATCATGAAGCTGCATGCGCGCGAGCCCTCCGTGCGGGTGATCGCCATGACCGGCGGCGGACGCAGCGGCAAATCTGAAACCTACCTTTACCTGCGCATGGCCGAGCGGCTGGGCGCGGTCAAGACACTCGCCAAGCCCTTCCCCTTGGAGGATCTGCGGCAGGCGGTGTCGGAATGCCTGGACGTTGAGTAACAGGTTTTGGGCTGCCCCTTTGCGGCCATTCCTCGCGGCTTGAAGGGGGTCACGTCAGAAAGCTGTGGGCGTCCGGCGGCACGCCTGTCCCCGGTCGAATCTCCGGCGCGAACCGGCGCGGAAGGGGCGGCCCGGCTTCCGCCCGATAGTGCTGCGGCTTGGGAGCAGTGAGAGCAAGAACTGGCGGCGGCCCACACCCAGTGTCAGCACGTAGCGGAGCAGGTCCAGATGCGCCCGCGCATACAGGGCGGTGAATTACTTCTGATTGGCACCGCCGCGCGGTGCTCGGAGAGCGTCACAAGTTCTCCCAATCTCTTCCGTCCCGGCGAGGGGATTTCTTGCTGGGAATGGGGTGGGAACACGCGCGAAGCGCTCAGGCGCGTGCGGAAATCTCCAGCATCCGCTCGATTGGTGCGCGGGCCTTGGCGAGGATTTCGGCGGGCAGCTCCAAGCGTGGCGCGAGGTTTTTCACGCAGTCGCGCAGCTTTTCGAGTGTGTTCATCTTCATGTAGCGGCACTCGCTGCAACGGCAGTTGTCGGTTGGCACCCGCATCACGTCAAAGACCGGCGCACACAGGAATTCCTTGTCGGGACACTCCTTCTTCATCCGGTGGATGATGCCCGACTCGGTGACAATGACGAAGCGCCGGGCCGGACTGGTCTTGCAGTAGGTGATCATCTTTTCCGTCGAGCAGACTGAGTCGGCCAGCGCGCGCACCTCACGGAGACTCTCCGGATGGACCACAATCTTGGCGTCCGGATAGGCGGCGCGCGCGCTGGATGACGCCCTGCTGGAACTCGACGTGCGCGTAACAGTTGCCACGCCACAAGGTCATCGGGCGGCCGGTCTGCTCCATCACCCACTGGCCAAGATTCTCGTCCGGCACGAAGAGGAGGTCGCGGTCCTTCGGCGCGGCGCGGACGATCTTTTCCGCGTTGCCGCTGGTCACGATCACATCGCTCAAGGCCTTCACCGCCGCCGAACAGTTGATGTAGGCGATGGTGTAGAAATTCGGGTTGGTGGCTTGGAGCTTTGCCAGTTCGGGAGCGGGGCAGCTTGCTTCCAGCGAACAGCCGGCGTCCTTGTCCGGCAGCACGACGATCTTGCCGGGGTTCAGAATCTTCGCCGTCTCCGCCATGAAATGGACACCGCAGAAGACGATCACCTCTGCGCTGGTGCTGGCCGCCTGCTGAGAGAGACCGAGTGAATCGCCCACGAAGTCCGCCACGTCCTGAATTTCCGGCACCTGGTAGTTGTGCGCGAGTATGACGGCGTTGTGCTGGCGCTTGAGCGCAAGGATCTCGGATGCAAGGGCTGCCGCCTGCGCGGGCGGGCGGGCTCCGCGGACTTGCGGTTGGGTGAGGTCCTCGCCGCGTGGCTGGGCTTCGGCCAAATCAATCATGCGGGGACGCTAAGGCTGCCGGAGGGGAGCGTCAACGCGCTGAAGCTCAGGACCAGAAGCCGAGCTCACAACGGAGCCCAGCCGTTGTGGCGGTAGTGGTAATACATCCACTGAAAGGATGGGTTGTTCGTGTTACCGCCCGCCCAGAAAAAGGAAGGAATGCCGGCCACAGAAAGGGTGGCCGCACGCACGGTCGCCGGATCTTCCCACCGGTGCATTTCCGCATGACCGTCCGCAAAACTCAGCGAGCTGGCATTGCCATGATAAACGGCAAACGGATCCACCCAGCCGGGATTCGGCAAGACGTCCATCACCCAAGTGCCCCAGTTATAGCCGCGAGGATCGGCCTCCTCGACGAACACCAGCGAATACACCGGACTTGTCACGTCGCCGGCGCGGCGGTAAGGGGACTGGCCCCCCCAGCCAGAGCCATTCATGCCGTCCACTTTCGAATAGCTATCGTAGCCCCAGCCCGACCCCGGGGTCTTGGTGGTCCGCTTGTCACCGGGGCAGTTGTAGACCTTCAAATCGGCCACATAGCGATACATCGGGCCTGCCTGGATGCCTCTCTGGACATTGGCCAAGGCCACATCCGGGGCCAATCCAGTGAAGTTAGGTGGCGGGGGAATGACGTTGCCCATGCTGTCGATCGGCCCGGGCCAATACCCGCCTCCGTTGCCGACGGGCAACAATCTGTCGTCAAAATCCCCGGCATAAAGCGTGAATCCGATGGCGAGCTGCTTCTGGTCGTTCAAGCAGGTGGCCCCGATGGTCTTGGCTTTCGCCTTGCTCAAGGCAGGCAGGAGCATCCCCGCCAGAATCGCGATGATTGCTATCACCACGAGCAACTCGATCAGGGTAAAAGCGGATGAAGGGAGCCTTGAAGGT
>CAIPBN010000343.1 GCA_903863315.1 uncultured Verrucomicrobiota bacterium
ATGGTCCATAGCTCGCTGTCAGCCTGCGGCTTTGTCCATGGCGGAGCGGCAGAAGTGATTCGCCAACTTCGCCAGTGGGCGGGGCCGGCCACGCTGGCCATGCCTACGCACACTTACTTCTATCCCGGCGAGGATGGCACCGTGGAGGTGTTTGATCCGGCCAGTTCGCCGAGCCGCGTGGGAGCCATCACCGAGTCATTTTGGCGGCAGGCGGGCGTGCTGCGTAGCCTGCACCCTTCGCATTCTCTGGCTGCGGTAGGCGGCGGTGCGGCGGCGCTCGTTGCCGGACACGAGCGGTGTGACACGCCTTGCGGTCCCGGCACGCCCTACCTGAAACTCGTGGAGCAGGACGCAGGGGTGCTCATGTTCGGTGTTTCGCTCAACACCTACACGCTGTTCCACACGGCGGAGGACGCCGCAGGTGTGGCTTACCTTTATGAGCCTAGCTCGTGCGTCCTCAAACTGCGGGAGCCGGGCGGTTGCGTGCGCGAGTTTCCGATGCGCCGGCAGGACATGAAGGTGGCGCGCCGGTTCGCTGCGATGGATGTCTGGCTCGAAGCGCGCGGCCTGCTCCACCGCCGCCGTTGTGGTCGCGGGGAGGTTTTGTGGCTGCCCCATGTTGCGCCCGTTCATGAGGCGGTGGTCACCACGCTAAAGTCAGACCCTTGGCTGCTTGCTGAGGTGGCGGCGCGTCCGGTTGTGCGTGCCACGCACGCTGTTTCTTGAGCATGAAACTTCTGCTTAAGAAAGCGCTTCCGACAGCCAAGCAGTTTGCCAAGCTGGTTGCCCAGCAAACCATCGGCCGGTTCCCGCCGCCCACCGCGCGGCTGACGGGGAAGCTGGCGAAGGACGGCGGCACGCCGGTGCGCAACACCCGCTACCGGCCGTGGGCGGGGGGGCCGGGCGGCGGCCTGCGGGACTGGACGGGGAGCGTCGGGCCGGCTTTCCGCGACATCTTTAGAAGCGGCATCGAAGGCCTGCCGCAGAGCCGGCAGAAGGAGTTTGCTGAGGCATGGGCGAAGTTCTGCGGCTGCCAGCATGCGCTGATGTTGCCACACGGGACGGACGCGCTGCGACTGGCGCTGGCAGCGGTGTTTGACACGGATGGGCTGGAGTATGGCGGCGAGGTGATCGTGCCGAACTTGTCCTTCATTGCCAGTGCCACGGCTCCGCTGGACCGGCGTTTCGGCGTGGCGTTTGTGGATGTGGACCCGGACACGCTGAACCTCGACCCCAAGCGCGTGGCGGAAGCCGTCATCCCCGGCAAGACGCGGGCGATCATGCCGGTCCACCAGTTCGGCCAGCCGGCGGACATGACGGCGCTGCGGGCCATTGCGCAGCAGCATGGCTTGAAGATCATCGAGGACGCGGCGCAGGCGCACGGCGCGGTGTGGGAGACTGGCCCGGTCGGCTCGTTGGGCGAGGCCGCCGGCTTCAGCTTCCAGTCCGCCAAGAACCTCACCTGCGGCGAGGGCGGCATCCTGACCACCAACGACCCGCTGGTCTTCGAGCGCGCCTACTCGTTGCACAACGCGGGCCGCACGCTGGCGGCGGGGTCGCGGTGGGAGCACGCCACGCTGGGCTGGAACTGCCGGCCCACCGAGTATCAGGCCGCCTTGCTGCTGCACCGCTTCAGCCGCTTCGAGCAGCAGCAGGAGGTTCGCGCGCGCAACTTTCAACGGCTGCGCGAGCTGATGGCAGACATTCCCTGCCTGCGTCCGTTGAGCGTGCATCCCGGCGTGCGCCGGCACGGGATGTATATGTTCGTGATGCGCTACCAGGCCGAGCATTGCGGCGGGCTGCCCATCGAGGAATTCCTCCAAGCGGTCGGGGCCGAGGGGGGGCCGTTCTACCGGTGCTACGCCTCGACCATGGCGACCCAGCGCGCGATGCAGCGGGTGCAAGCGCGCCATCCCGATTACATCCGGGTGCTGCCCACCCCGGTGGCCGACCAAGCTGCCGGGGAGATTGTTTACCTTTCTGCCGGCGTGTTTCTCGGGACCAGTGCGGACATGGAAGACATAGCGGCGGCGGTGCGCAAGGTTGCCGCGCACTATGGTGGGCGGCGGTGAGTGGCGCAGGCTTTGCCCGACATGAAGTTCGCCATCTTGGGCTGCGGCTACGTCGCGGAGTTTTACGGCAAGACGCTGCCGAACTATCCGGCGTTGAAATTCCTTGGCGCGCACGACCTCGACGCGCAGAAGCAGGCCGCCTACCTGCGGATGTTTCCCGGGCACGCGTATGCCAGTTTGGACGAATTGCTGGCGGACCCGGCGGTGGAGCTGGTGCTGAACCTGACCAACCCACGGGCGCACTTTGAGACCACG
>CAIPBN010000344.1 GCA_903863315.1 uncultured Verrucomicrobiota bacterium
CAGCCGGGCGAAATGAGGCCATGACCGACTTGATTCTCAAACTCCTCGGCGCACGCGTCGAAGCCGCTGGCGACCTCGCCAGCGCGCGGCTCGCGTTCCAGGGTGGCTTGGGCGTGGGGTGGGTGATACTGCTGGCCTTGGCGCTCGCAGCGCTTGGCGTCTGGACCTATCGGCAATGGCCGCCCTCCACCACGCCGGCCCGGCGTTATCTGCTGACCGGCTTGCGCGTGGCTTTCCTCGTCCTTCTGAGCTTCCTGCTGCTCCGCCCCGTGCTGTCCTTCACCGTCGAAGGCAGCGTGCGCCGGACGTTGCTCCTGCTCGTGGACGGTTCGGCCTCGATGCAAATCAAGGATCCCCGGGTGAACCCCGACGACCTCAAGCGCGCCGCGCTCGCCAAGGGCTTGATGGACCCGACCAAGGGCCTCACCCAGCAACCCGCACCCGCCCGTGCCCGAGAAGTCCAGAACCTCAACCGCCTCGACGTGCTCAAGGGCGCGCTCAAGAACGAGAAGCTCGACCTGCTGCCCCGCCTTGATTACGAGTTCGATCTGGTCCCGTTCAGCTTCGGCACCGACCTCAACGCCCTCCCGCGCGGCAAGACCGAGCTGACCGAAGGCGAAGGCGAGACGAAGAAGGTCCGCCGCAAGGCCAAGATCGCGCAGTTCGACTGGGTGGACAAACTGGAAGCCAACGCCATCACGACGCCAATCGGCGATTCCCTCCGCAAGGCCGTCGAACTCAAGCGCGGCCAACCCCTGGCCGGCGTGGTCCTCCTCACCGACGGCGGCAACAACAGCGGGCTCTCCCCGCGCGAGCTGGCGGCGCAGCTCAAGCAGGACGGCGTCCCGCTTTACATCTACGGGCTGGGCATCACCAGCCCGCGGGACATCATCATGGCGAACCTCTTCGCGCCCGAGGTTTCCTTCGTGAAGGACGAGGTGATGGCCAACGTGCGCGTCCGCTCCCAGGGCCTCGCCGGCGAAAAGGCGAAGGTCGTTCTCAAGCTCGGCGACACCAAGGTGGACGAGCGCGAAATCACCTTCGGCCCCGACGGCGAGCAGGTCGTCGCGCTCCGCTTCACGCCCGACAAGACTGGTGATTTTGAACTCGAAGCCAGCATCGAGGCGCGCCCCGATGAAACCGTGAAGGACAACAACGCCCGCGTGCAGCACCTCCGGGTGATTGACTCGAAGATTCGCGTGCTGCTCGTCGAGCAGTCGCCCCGCTGGGACTTCCGTTACTTGCAGGCGATGTTCATGCGCGACCGGCGCGTCGATTTGAAGTGCGTCCTGTTTGAGGGCGCGCCGTCCATCGCCCGCGATGACAACTCGCCCTACCTCGACCGCTTCCCCGCGAACAAGGACGAGCTGTTCAAATACGACCTCATCGTCCTCGGCGACGTGGACCCGCGGCAGCTCACCCCGGAGCAGCAGCGCAACCTGAACGAGTTCGTCGCGCGCTTCGGCGGTTCCCTGCTGATGGTCGCGGGCAAGCGCTTCAGCCCCGGCGCCTGGCGCAACACCCCGATTGAGCAATTGCTGCCGGTCGAGTTCGACGCCGTCAACACCGCCACGGCAACCGGCGATGGTTCGGCCGAAAAGCCCGTGAAGCTCGCGCTCACCACGCAGGGCCGCACCTCCACGATGCTCCGTTTGGCGGACAAGGAGGAGGAAAGCCTCGCCATGTGGAAGACGCTGCCGCCGATTTACTGGGTCGCCAAGGTGTCCCGCGCCAAGCCCGGTGCCGAGGTGCTGCTCGTGGACACCGACCCGCTGAAGGCCTCGCGCTTTGGTCCCATGCCCGTCGTCGCCGTGCAGCAATACGGCCTGGGACAGGCGTTGTTCGTGGGCACGGACAACACCTGGCGCTGGCGCAAGAACGTGGGCGACGAGGTTTACACCACCTTCTGGGGCCAGATCGCCCAGCGCCTGGCCCTGCCGCACGTCACCGGCGGCTCGCGGCGCACGCAGCTCACGCTGGACCGGCAGAACTTCGTCAGCGGCGAGCGGGTGAGTGTTTACGCCCGGCTGTATCGCGCGGGATTTGAGCCCGTGCAGGAAGCGGTCGTGAAGGGCAGCTACACCCTGCGCACCGGGGATGGAGGCGGGGCGACCGAGATTTCACTGCGCCCGGTGCCGGACCAGCCCGGTGTCTATCGCGGCGAGTTCATCGCGCCCGCCGCCGGCAACTACAAGCTCGGCGTGGAAAGCGACGCTGACACGCGTGTGGACTTCAATGTCACCGCCCCGCGCTTTGAGCTGGGCGATACGGCCATGAACGAGGCGCTCCTGCGTGAGATGGCCGGCCTGAGCGGCGGCGAGTTCTTCCGCGAGGAAACCCTCTTCCAACTGCCGGACAAGATCCGCGCCAAGACCGAGCGCGTCCGCTCCCCGCTGGAAGTCGAGCTGTGGGCCAGCCCGCTTTACTTCCTGCTGCTGCTCGGAGTGGTCTCGACGGAGTGGGTGCTCCGCAAACTGTCGCACTTGAAATGACCGCCGCACCGGAACAACGCCCCGCGTCCATCCCGCCGAGCCCTTTGCTCACGGGGAAGATCGCTGCCGTCCGCTCCAAGCACACCAACGTGGCGGCCGGTTCTGGCTTGGCGATGCTCATCGGCGGGCTTACACTGGCGCTCGCCGCCGGCATGTTGCTGGACTGGTGGTTGGACTTCCCTTGGGCCGTCCGCTTCCTGCTCTTCCTCGGCTACCTCGCCGCCGCCGGACACATCATCTGGCACCACGTTCTCATCCCCTGCCTCCGGCAACCGGACGACGATGCCACCGCGTTGCTTGTCCAGCGGGGCATGCCGCAGTTTGGCAGCCGGCTGATTGCCGCCCTCCAGCTTACCCGCCCGGGCGCGCTCCAGGCCGGCGAGGCTCCCGCCTTGGTCCGCGCCCTGGTCAAGGAAACCGAGCGCATCGCCGAACCCATCGACTTCTGCCAGGTCATTTCCACTCGGGAACTGCGACGGCTGGCAGGCTGGGCCGTGGTGATCGTCGGCATTGCCGCCGTGCTGTTCTTCCGGGGCGAGGAGGTCAGCCGCGACCTGCTGCGCCGGACCTTCTTGTCCAAGGAGATCGAAGTGCCGCGCAAGACCCGCATCGCCACCACCAGCGGCGACCTCCGGCTGGCACGCGGCGACAATGCCAGCCTCTTCGCCCTGGCCAAAGGAGCCGTTCCCAATCAGGGGAAGCTGGTGCTCAAGTTTGCCTCCGGTCGCAGGCAGGAATTCCTGCTCGACGGCAGCAAGACCAACGCGGCGCACTTCGCGCTCACGCTGGAAAACGCCCAGGATTCCTTCGACTACACTTTCCACATCGGCGATGGCAAACGCTCCGCCCGCGTCGAGGTGGTGGACCGGCCCACCGTCGCCCGCATTGAAGCCACGCAAATTTATCCGGAATACACCGGCCTGGGCACCGTGCGGCGTTCGCTGGGTGACTTGACCTTGCTCGTGGGCAGCAAGCTCAACGTCACCATCCAGGCCAACAAGGAGATCGCGCGCGGCGCGGTCCGGTTGAGCAGCTCCACCAACAGCTCACCCCAGGACATCCCACTCAAGGCCGCGGGCCTTGGCGGCAAGGAATTCACCGTCACCCTGCCGATTTCCAGCGAAGCGCTCACGGGCTTTGCCATCCTGCTGGAGGACAAGTATGGCTTCCGTTCCAAGGACGACGCGCTCTACCGGCTGGACGTGCTGCCTGACCGTGCGCCGGTCGTCCGCATCACCTATCCCGAGCGCAAGGAAGAGCTCATCACCCAGAAAGCCACCGTGCTCGTGGGCTTCGAAGCCGTGGATGACTTTGGCATCGCCCAGCTCTCGCTGCGTTACACCGTCGATGGCGGCGAGGAGAAGGCCGTTCAGCTCGTGCTCGAAGGCCCGGCCCAGCGCAGCCTACGGCGGCGTTATGAGTGGAAGGTTGGCGCGCTCAATCCCCGCCCGCCGGAAGGCTCCATGCTCGAATACTGGATCGAGGCCCGCGACAACAACAATGTCACCGGCCCTGGCATCGGCACCAGCGAACACTTCAGCGCCAAGGTCGTGAGCGACGCCGAGAAACGCGCTGACCTGCTGAACCGCGTCGGCGACAGCATCGGTGCCATCGGCGAGGCCGCGAACGACCAGGAGAAGCTCAATCAGCGGCTGGGCGACATCATCCAAGGCCGGCCGGAGCGGAAGTAACCCGTGACGGCGGCTTGCAGCCGCCGCCCGAGGGCTACAGCAGTTCAAAACCTCTTCGAATCATCCGCGCACAACACGGCTCAGCAAGTCGCCGGCACTGGCGCTTGAAGTCACCGTCCCCATCCTGTTCACTTCGGCTGTGACTCCGCGTGCCGGCCAACACCGACGAACCTTCGTGTTCGTGCTGTCGCTGTTCGCCACGTTCGCTCTCAACGCCGCCTCGCCCAAGCAAGCCCAGCCCAACTGGGCCTTCCGCCCTGTCACCCGCCCTGCCGTCCCGACGCCGAAGAACTCTGCGTGGAGCACCAACGCCATTGACCGTTTCCTGCTCGCGAAGCTGGAGGAGCGCGGCCTCTCCCCTGCCCCGCCCGTCGAACCACGTGCGCTCGCCCGACGATTGCACTTCATCCTCACGGGTCTTCCGCCGTCGCAGGAGGAAACCGAGGTGATCGTCCGCGAGTTCAACCAGCATCCAGCATCTGGCATCCAGCATCGCGTTGATGCGCTCCTCGCCTCCCCCCACTTCGGCGAGCGCTTCGCCCGCCACTGGCAGGACGTGGTCCGCTACGCCGACACGCACGGCACGGAGCACGACGCCTTCCTGCCGCACGCCTGGCGCTACCGCGACTGGCTCATCCGCGCGTTCAACAGCGACTTGCCCTACGACCAGTTCTTGCGTGAGCAGATCGCCGGCGACCTGCTGGAGAAGCCGCGCTGGGCCGGCGAGTTGAACGAGTCGCTGCTCGCGACGGCGTGGTGGCGACTGGTCGAGTTCAACCAGACGCCCGTGGATGTGAAGGGCGAGGAAGTCATCGTGGTGGACAGCCAGATTGACGCGATGACCAAGGCATTCCTCGGCCTGACCGTCTCTTGCGCCCGCTGCCACGACCACAAGTTCGACCCCATTTCGCAGCGCGATTTCCACGGCCTCTACAGCATTCTCGCCAGCACGCGCACCTCGATGCGCGTGCTCGACGCACCGGAGAAGCTGCACGCGCACGACGCGGAACTGGCGAAAGTGAAGGCGGACATCCGCTCCGCTCTCGTCGCGACTTGGAAGCAGCAAATCGAGCAATGGCCCGCGGCGCTATCCTCGCTCGCTGCAAACCTCGGAGCGGATCATGGAGAGCGGACAACCGTCACTCACACAACGGAAGCCGCTCGCTGGCGCAACGCCTTCGCCGCCGCCGAGACGAACAAGTCACCACTTGCACCGCTGCTGAAAGCGCTCCGTGGCGGCAATTTGCAATCGCCGTCCGCGACCTCTCCCACCATGGAACGACGGTTGCAAACCGCCGGAACCTTCGCCGACTTCACCACCGGCTCCGACCACGGCTGGTTCGCCACCGGCGAATTCGCACGACACACACCCGCCGGCGGTTTCTCCCTCGCCACCAGCGGAGCTAACATTCTTTCCGCCATTTACCCCAGCGGCCGCTACTCACACCTGCTGTCGGACAAGCACCCCGGCACCCTCCGTTCGCCCAACTTCACCATCACCAACAAGTTCATCGCCGCCCTCGTCACCGGCGACAACAACGCCCGCGTCCGCCTCGTCATCGAGAACTTCCAGGGCGACTCGTTGCTCTTCACCCAAGTCACGCCCAAGCTCAACGACCGTTCCGCCCTGCGGTGGGTCACGCTGCCCATCCGCGACACGTGGCGAGGCCGCCGCGCCTATATCGAGCTGGTGCCGCGCGACGACTTCCCCTACGTCGGCATTGTGCGTGACGCGAGCAAGCTGCCCACGGACGGCCGTTCCGCCGCCGGCCTTGCGCAGGTGGTTTTCCACGACGGCGAGAAACCACCCGAGCCGCCCGCGTGGCCGAGCGAACTGGATGCGGCGATGAAGGTGAGCGCAGCCGGAGGAGAAAAGTCTTCGGCGCAAGTTGCCATGGCGTTGGTCCAAGCCACCCGCGTTGCCATCGATGGCTGGGCCACCGGCCGCTGCGACGACGCACAAGCGAACTTCCTCAACTCCCTCCTCCGCCTCGGGCTGCTCGAAAACACCGCCGCCCGGGCCGGCGATTTGCAATCGCCGTCTGGCGCTTCTGTTCCCACGGCGAGCGGCGGTTTCAAACCGCCGGCACGGCTCGCGGAGCTGCTCGCCAACTACCGCGAACTCGAAGCCCGAGTCCCAGTGCCCACCCGCGTCGTCGCGGTTTCGGATGAAGCGCCGCCGTTTGACACGCCGTTTTTCCCGCGCGGCGATCACCTGAAGCCTGGCGCGCCCGTGCCGCGACAGTTTCTCTCGGCGTTCCGCAATACGCCGTATCAGTCGCACACCAGCGGACGACGCGAGCTGGCCGAGGACATTCTCCGCAACCCGCTCACCGCGCGCGTGATGGTGAACCGGCTTTGGCACCACGTCTTCGGCGCGGGCCTCGTGCGCTCGGCAGACAACTTCGGCCAACTGGCCGATGAGCCGAGTCATCCCGAACTGCTCGACTGGCTCGCCAGCGAGTTCGTCGCGCAGGGCTGGTCCGTCAAGGCGATGCTGCGGCTCATGCTGACAAGCCGTGCCTTCGCGATGAGCACGGAGGCTTCCCCCGCCACCAGCGAGCGTGACCCGGACAATCGCCTGCTCTCTCACGCCCCGCTCCGTCGCCTTGATGCGGAGTCCATCCGCGACGCCATTCTCGCCGCGAGTGGAAAGCTCGACCGCACGCAGTTCGGCCCGGGCGTGCCCGTCACGATTCCCCCCAGCCAGCGGGACGACTACACGCCTGCCGACGGCCCGCTCGATGGACGCGGCCGCCGCAGCCTCTACCTCGAAGTGCGGCGCAATCATCCGTCGCCTTTCCTCTTCGCTTTCGACCAGCCCAAAGCCATCAGCCCCGCCGGTCGCCGCGAGCCGACGAACGTCTCCGCGCAAAGCCTCACGCTGCTGAACGACCCGTTCGTCCTGGATCAGGCCACCCACTTTGCCACCCGGGCCCTCGCCCAGCCCGGCGACACGCACACCCGCATCCGTTGGCTGTATGCGACGGCACTGAACCGTCCCGCAACGGACGCGGAGACCACCCGCGCCGTCGCCTTTCTGAAGCAGCAAAGCACCGCGTATGGCGGCGACGAGCGGAGAGCCTGGCAGGACTTGACGCACGCCGTATTTAACCTGAAGGAGTTTCTGTATCTGCGATGAAAACGGCAACGAGCACGTCCGGAACACGGCCGCCTCTTCAGGTGCAAGTATTCAGCGGGATTCGCCCGTCAATCATGCTTGGGTTGCTCTGGGGTGGAAGTGTGGCACTGCTTGAACGAACAAGTGTCGAGCCGATTGTCGGTTGTGGTTGGCCCACTCTGCTTGCTCTGGTGACTCTCAACATCGGATTGGGAACCGGCGTCGCGTGGGCACTCCTGTCGCGCAGGATTCTGCTCGGTTTCGGATTGTTGCCACTGGTGTTCCTTATCCTGCCCGCCCACTCCAAACCCGGGGCGAACATCACCTTCTCCAACAAGACATCGACCAAAGCGGAAGTGCGTATCAGCCGCGCTGACCGACCAGGCAGAAGCTCCACGTTGAGCGTAGCGGCCGGGAGTCAGGCGACTTATCGCACCGCTCCGGGAGACTACTCGGAGTCCATCAAAGTGGACTTCTCGCTGGGCAGCAGCCGATTGACCGCGAGCATCG